>JAFMRP010001427.1 GCA_017354095.1 Ktedonobacteraceae bacterium | reverse complement strand
TCTGCTCGCCATCCTGGAAGCCTACGAACTGCCAGCCATCATCAAAGAGCGGCTCTTCGCCTACCATGAACAAAATGGCGCCTACGATAAAGCCGAAAATATCCTCTTTGAGCTGCTTGAAGATATGCCCGGCAACCAGGAACTGCGCGCCCAGGGCCTGGCCTTCTACACCCGCCTGCTCCAGCAGAGCGACGCCGATCTGGCAGCAGGCAATCTACCACGCGCGGAAATCGAGGAAGGCCTCGCGCAACTACACCCACCCGAACCATAACCCCCCAAAGGGCTCTGCCATACCTGGACAGCCAGCTCCATTTATTTTACACTTACTTAATACTGCCTTAAATTTGTTAATAGCAGATCAACAGAAAGTAAGTGTAAAATAATGGCCAGCACCCAGGCAAAAAATATCTTTTTACCAAGAAGAGGTATACGCGTGTCATCAATCAAATCCCCCCACCTTGTACGCACCACCATCGCGGACTCATGGCGCTGGATGTGGCCCGACCTGCTCATGCGCATCCTCCCGCTGAGCATCATCCCCTTCATCTACATTGCCATCCTCCACCTGCCCCTCTCAGCGATCGGCCTGACGCTCCACGATGTACCACAACAAATCATCATCGGCCTGCTCGTCGGCATCCTCATGACGGCCTTCTCCGCGCTCTACCGCATGTACATCGTTGGTCCCTGGTTTCGCCGCCCAACCGTCAAAGACCAGCTCTTCCAGAGCTTCTTCTACCTGTTCATCAACGCCCCCGTCGAAGAGCTCTTCTTTCGCGGCTTCATCCTGGAGGCCGTGACCTACTGGACCGGCTGGCTGGGCTGGGGCTGGCTCATCAGCACAGCCGCCTATACCCTCTACCACCGCCTGGGCAAATGGAACTGGCGCAGCGTCGGCGGCGTCGGCCTGGCAAGCCTCGTCTTCAGCCTGGTCTATCTCTGGCAGCCTTCGCCACGCTCGCTGCTGGCCGTCATCATCGTCCACGGCTTCGCCACCAGCGGTTTCCTCAGCTGGGGCGACGAAATAATCTATCGCCGCTGGAAGCGCCTCCAGCAAAAATCTGGCGGAGCTACACCATCATAGCTCCACCTCTATACCCACGCCCAGTTCGCGCGCCCGCCTGTAGACGTGCAGCGCGACAGCGGCATCCTGCGCCCCTAATCCTACCGATTTAAAGACCGTCACCTCTTCCGCGCTGCTGCGACCCGGTCGCTGGCCGCTCACCAGTTCACCCAGTTCGTCCCAACTCTCAGCCCCTCCAATTGCCCCCCGGGCCTGCGCCTGCAGCAGATCGCCCGCCTCGGCCAGGGCTGCCTCACGCTGATCGACAACGATGCGTGCATGAGCCAGCATCTCCGCATCCAGCTCGCACATCTCCGGCGTAAACGCGCCAATAGCGTTGATATGCGCCCCCTCAGCCAGCTCGCTCCATTGAAAAAGCGGCTCGCGGGCCGTGGTAGCGCAGGCCACCAGCGTGGCTCCCCGCAGTGCCTCAGCCGCGGAACCAGCGCGGCGCAACGGCGGACAGCCCGGCCCCAGCAGATCCTGCAATTCAGCTACCAGCTGCCGATAATGCTCATCACTGCGATTGAAAACACGCACCTCGCTCAGCGGTCTCACCGTATGCACGGCCAGCACCTGTGCCGGAGCCTGCCCACCTGCGCCGAAAAGCGCCAGGACCGAGGCATCGCGCCTCGCCAGCAGATCAGTAGCCAGCCCGGACGCCGCACCGGTACGCATCGCCGTCAACCAGCGACCCTCCATAATCGCCAGCGTCCTCCCCGTCTGCGCGTCCAGCAGCAGCACAGAAGCATACGTCAACGGCAGGCCACGCGCAAGATTCTGCGGCACAACCGAGACCGCCTTGAGCCCAAGAATCTGCTGCTCATCCGCTTCTAACAGAGAAGGCATAAATAACGCCACACCTCGCTGGGGCAGATCTACCGCCAGCCGTTGCGGCATCG
>JAFMRP010001426.1 GCA_017354095.1 Ktedonobacteraceae bacterium | reverse complement strand
ATATCGCTCCTGCTTTACGCGCTCCTGGCGTGCGTGAAAAGCTCTGGCAACTGCTGCGCGAGGGCAAAATCGATGCGGTGGTGACCGATCACGCTCCTCATACGCTCGCGGAAAAACAGAAAGAGAGTGTCTGGGAGGTGGCATCTGGTATGCCTGGTTTGCAGGAAGCAATGCCGGTCCTGGTAAGCAATTGGATCAAGCAGTTTGGCGCGGAAACCCTTGAAGAAGGGCTTATTCGCATTGCTCAGGTGACTTCACAGAATATAGCACGCATCTTTGGCTTTGCGCAAAAAGGCTCACTGGTCGCTGGCAAAGATGCTGATATCGTCGTTGTGGATACGACTCAACCCTGGAAAGTCAGAAAAGAAGATCTCTTCACAAAAAATAAATGGTCTGTCTATGAAGGTATGGAACTGCTTGGTAGACCTGTTGCGACCTTTTTACGCGGTAATGCTGTCTACACAGATGGCCAGATCATTGGTAGCCCTCAGGGCCAGCGGGCTGAAATCTTGAGGTGATCTGTAAGAGGAATTTATGCTGAGGGAGAATATCGTGAATATTACAGAAATTGTTGGGGCGTTGCTGTCATGAATGATCCACAGATAATGCAAATGTTCGCTGATGCCGGTGCTATTGTTACCGATAGCCATTTCGTCTACACTTCTGGGCGCCATAGCTCGGTCTATATCAACAAGGATGCGCTCTACATGCATACTGGAGCTATCTCCCGGCTCTGCGAACTGATGGCCCGTCCCTACAACGCTGACCAGATTGACGTGGTTGTTGCGCCTGTGCTGGGAGGTATCGTCCTCTCGCAGTGGGTGACGCACCATCTCAATGCTCGCCGCGCTTCTGGTGAGACGCTGGCCATCTACGCCGAGAAGGCTGCGGACAGTGTGGACAAAAAGTTCTACTTTGGCCGTGGCTATGCCAATCACATCGCCGGCAAAAACATTCTGGTGGTTGAGGATCTGCTCACTACCGGCGGCTCCGCGCTCCAGGTGATCGAACTCGTGCGTAGCCTGGGTGGTAATGTCATCGGTCTGAGCGTGCTCTGTAATCGTGGCAATGTCCAGCCTGAGGCGGTAGGCGGCGTTCCCATTCACTCGCTCGTTTCTATCGACCTGCAAACCTATTTGCCTGAAGATTGCCCCTTCTGCCGGCAGGGCGTACCCATCAACACCGAACTGGGCAAAGGCCGTGCCTTCCTGGCTCGCCAGTCCGCGGGGTAACTCTGAAATGCGGGAAGACGCTGCCATTCTATTTCAGTTATCACGTCAGAATCGGGGTGAAATAACAATGTCACAGCATTCTACACAGGTCGCGAGTTTTGTCTCTTTACTTGAACAGCGCTGGCAACACAACACTCTCGTCTGCGTTGGACTCGATCCCCAGTACGAACGCCTGCCATCTGTGCTGAAAAGCGACTCCGTTGAAGAAGCGCTCTTCCTCTTCAATCGTGAGATCGTCGATGCCACGCACGATCTCGTCTGCGCCTACAAGCCCAACGCCGCCTTCTACGAAGCCTACGGCGATGCAGGCCTGCGCGCGCTGCAAAGAACGATCCACCACATCAAGACCAGCTACCCGCATGTCCCCGTTATTCTGGATGCCAAACGTGCCGACATTGGCAGCACCAACACTGGCTATGTGCGGGCCGCCTTCGATGTATTGGGCGCCGATGCCATCACTGTCCATCCCTACCTGGGACGGGAGGCCCTGGCGCCTTTTCTAGAGCGTAAGGAGAAGGGCATTTTTGTACTTGTTCGCACCTCCAACCCCGGCGCGGGCGAGTTTCAAGACTTGCTCGTTGGTGAGCAACGCGAACCGCTCTACCAGGTCATTGCGCGCCAGGTCGCGAACCACTGGAACAATAGCGGCAATTGTGCCCTCGTGGTCGGCGCCACCTATCCAGCGGAGCTACGAACCGTGCGTGCCCTCGTCGGCGATCTGCCGATTCTTATC
>JAFMRP010001425.1 GCA_017354095.1 Ktedonobacteraceae bacterium | reverse complement strand
GTGCGAAAAAGAGGGGGAGAGGTCCGAGCAGCGACAACAATGGGAGAGCGTACCTCTCCGCTCACTCCTCGATTCGCGCCGCATGCGGCGCGGACACACCGGTAGAGTGAGTAAGGACGTGTATGAGGCAGGTTGGGGAAAGGGGAAGCGGTTTCATCATGGCTGCATCACGATCCTTAGTTGGTAGTTGTTTCTGCAAGATGCTTGTATCCTAGCACAGGACGTTCCTGTCTGTCAACGGTCATTGCACAGAGGCGACTTCTCCGTCTTGATCTCGCCATGCGTGCTTAACATTATCTCAGCGCGACGCTCCATGCCTTGTTCGCCGATCTTTCTCCCCGACACACCTATCTGTTCCCTCTTTGCTCGATCCCGAGCGCATCAATGGACAAAACAGTGATGAATGAAGGGGGAGATGGAGCGAGTTCTTGGACAGCTCATGGCTGATTGATCACGCGTCGCCTCAACATCGGGTCTTCCCACGCGATGTGCAACGAGACGAAAAAGGGCCGTAGACAAGGGTGGGGGCACCGAGCCTGAGCGGTGCGACGGCGTTTGCCACAAGAGCTACCTATCCCTCACTCGTCCAGGAGAACGGCATCATCGATGGGGCGGTCCCATTGAATGCCCGCAAAGTTCGCACCGGATTGCAGCATGAGGTCCATGACGATCAGCCAGGGGATGCCGCGTAGATCAGCTCCCTGGAAGTTTGCCCCATTCATCAGGACCTGCTCCAGATTGGCTCCAAGCATTCGGGCTTCCATGAGCCAGGCTCCGCTCAAGTCGGCTTCACGCAGGTCGGCTTCACGCAGGTCGGATCTGCCCAGGTTGGACTCACGCAGGTTGGCTCCGTACAGGTCGGATCTGCTCAGGTTGGCCCTGCTCAAGTCAGCACCGCTCAGGTTGGCTCCGCTCAGGATAGCATTGTTCAGTTTGGACTCACGCAGGTTGGCTCCGCTCAGGTTGGTTCTGCTCAGGTTGGTTCTGCTCAGATTGGCCCCGCTCAGGTCAGCATTGTTCAGGTCAACCAGTACATCTGGAAATTCCCATCGCCAGCGGTTCCACGACGCGGACCCCTGTCTCAGCCGAACAGCGTGCTCCAAGTTCGCCATCTCAGTTTCCTCCTCAGCTTGCTTCTCTTCCCAGAGTATAACGACGCATTCGCTGCACGTCAAACGGGCAGAACGTGGGACGGACGTGTGTCTCCCTCTGCGCCCATCGGGGATGGCACGCCGCTAGCGCTCGCAACGCGCCGCGTTCGGTTTCAGGCCAACCCGACCAGGCTCTACTTGCCGCTCCCATCTCCACAAACGGCGCGCAAACATCCGCCTGGAGAGCGGCTTTCTCAGGCTCTGATTGGTCGCTTCCCCTGTTTCGCGCCGATTTCCTCATATTCGCCTGAAAAACGGGTCATCCCACGGGATGCGCAACGTGCTGGCAGCAAACGAGCAATAAATGAATGGAAGAGATGATGAAAAACAAACAGAGCTTCTTTGCCCTCATGACTGATTCAGAGGGGAGGTGTCACCTCGTTGAAATGGTCTCTGTGTTTGCCAATTTCTCCTATCTTCGTTACCCGCGAGAAAAGCGGGAACGCCTGCCACAATAACCCGCAGTTGTGGTGGTCCCCACCAAGCATTCGATGCAATCCGGTCGGACCAACTCCAGCGATAATGCGACCGTACCGCACGAGGTGGGCGAAGTGGGGGAGAGGTTCGTTCTGAGATGGTTGTTAGGGGAATGACCTCGACGTATTGGCTGCGCCAGTGGGTCATCCAGGTGCGGCGAAGGGTTCGCCCAGCCACATCCACCCACCGCATCGATGCGAGCCTAACGGGCTTTTGCAAAAGCGCCGAGGGCGCGGGCAAGAGGCGACGAACAGCACTCACCCGGCGAGCACGGTTGCCTTTCGCGCCTCGCCCCAGGCACTGCTCTTTGAGAGCACAAGGCTCACAGTCTCTTCGGA
>JAFMRP010001424.1 GCA_017354095.1 Ktedonobacteraceae bacterium | reverse complement strand
GAGGGCTGGTTGGCAGCGCAGGGGGTGCCGAAGCGCGGCTGAGCGTAGGGCAGGTGGGTGCTGCCACGCGCCAGGATATGTAGATTGTTGCCGCTATCGCCCTCGAAGGGGCCGTGATTCCAGGGCACCCAGGAGCGAGCGTTGCAGTAGTGTCCCACAAAGGCGCGGCGCGTGCGCGTCTGTGAGAGGTTGCGATGCGAGCGGTGCAGGATATGGCCGGCAAAGAAGACCACATCGCCGGGATCGACCTCCGCCTTCACTTCGCGGCCAGGATATTTGCGCGCGATGCGGGTCAGGCCATTGATATTTTCGTCGGTATGGCTGGCGTGATGGATTGGTTCAATATCGCTCAGATCACGTCGTCCATTGGATGTCACGCCATCACTGTCGGGATAGATCGGCTCGTGCTGTGAGCCTACGGTCATCCAGAGACAGCCATTCTCCTCATCGGCGCGATCCAGGGCTACCCAGGCGCCGCACAGCGTATCGGGTATCGTGGGGATATAGTATGAATCCTGGTGGTAGCCCTGCCCTGGCTGGCCGGGTTGTTTGAAGAAGAGCATCGATTGCAGGGCCAGCACATCGGGGCCGATCAGCGCCTCCAGCACATCGAGTGTGCGCGGGTGCAGCAGGAAGCGCTCGTGAATTGGCGAGACGCGGTGCAGCATGTGTACACGCAGATAATATTTCACCTTTTTATCCGGGTCCCAGTCTTCAGGTGGCGGCTGAATGCCAGGGAAGGCATCGCGGCCCGCCAAAATGTCATCCATGTGCCTGTGCATCTCCTGCACATCTTCTGGTGGTATCAGGCCGCGCACAACCAGAAAACCCTGTTCGTGGAAGGTCACATACTCGCGTACGCTGACGCGATATGGCTCGTAGGTTCTGGGCTGCGACGTTGCATGGCTGGTCGTGGTCATTACATCTGCTCCTTGTGCCTGTCTCTGTATTCCGACCACCAACGACGCTAGCGCGTCTACCTTTGGTCAGGTGGTCGGAAAGGAATTCTCCGCAAGGGAGGGAACTGTGTATCATGCTCAACGCGCAGAACAGATTGCCCTTTGTCAGGAAAGGATCGCTCATGCGCGTATCGATGATGATATAATAAGCTGAGAATGGTTGAATGGCGATGGCTAGAATTGTGGGGAATGTGTCTGTGATGAACATGGTGAGCAGTGACAATGGTTTCTGGCCGAATGAGGTTTCGGTGGGAGAGGTACACTATCCGCCCGGGAGCAGGTTTGGTCCACGCCGGCAGCACTTTCTGCAGTTGGTCCTGCTGCATACAGGGCATATGCGGGTCTGGGTTGACGGGGAGGAGCAGGCCGCGCCAGCGGGTACTGTCTGTGTGTTGTTTCCCGGCCACCAGGAATATTTCGCCTTCGCGGACGAGAGCGAGACGCATCACAGCTGGCTGCATATCTCCCCGGCACATTTCTCCACAGAGCTGCTGGAGCGCCTGGCAAAGCTGGACTGGCCGCTACCGCTTTCGCCCGCTATGACCCAATTGATGCACGAGGCACTGCTCACGCAGGCGACGCCTTTTCCAACCGCCAAAGAACTGTTGAAGTCGCTGGCACTGCAGATGCTCTGGCGCTATACCGGAGAGGGAGAGCAGCGCCAGAAAGGAGCTGCTGTACGAGCGAATGTTACAGTCGAGCAGGCGCAGCAGTTTATTCATACGCATCTACACGAAGCGCTCACCCTGGAGCAGATTGCCAATATCGTCGCCGTCAGTCCGCAGCATCTTATCCGTCTTTTCCAGGCGCACCTGCGCACCAGCCCGATGAACTATCTCTGGCAGCGGCGTATTGCCAGGGGTATTGAATTGCTGGAGCAGACGGGGCTGTCCGTGGGGGTTGTCGCTGAGCGCTGTGGTTTTCAGTCGCGTTATCATTTCTCGCGGCGTATCCGCCAGGCAGTGGGCTATACGCCGCTGGAGGTGCGCCAGCGTTCGTGGCAGAGG
>JAFMRP010001423.1 GCA_017354095.1 Ktedonobacteraceae bacterium | reverse complement strand
AGGTTGTTCATGCACCTGAGGAAGGAGGGAACGCAAAAGGATTGCCATTTGTTCCCCAGCATCAAGGAACAGGCGCATCGCATTCCTGTCAAAAGCCTGCGCCAACGCACCTCGTAGCAAGCGTTGGGCCTCTACTTTGCGGTTGCAGCTCGCCTCGACCAGAGCCATCTCCACCTGAATCTCAAGCGTGCGACGGGTACGTCCTACGTTCTGAGTAGCAGCAAGCAGACGCTCAAGCTGGTGAGATGCCTCTTCCTGTTTGCCCTGTGCTCGCAGCCAACGAGCCAGAAGCAGCTCTTCCTCCAATTCTTGCGAGAAATCATGGGAAGGCTTTCGGCCAGTCGCCCAGCGTTGCAGAGTCATATGATCGCCGACGGAGAGCGCTATTCGCGCCTGGGCTGTCTGGATCGCCTCGGCGAGGTGGAGCAAGACTGCAGGCACCGTATCAAGGCGGGCTGCGAGTTGAAGCTGAGCATCTGTGACATGCCCTCGTGCCTGTTGAATGCGAGCCAGGATGAGCGTTGCATGCACAGCGTGCACTTCCAGACCGGGGAGTTGACTGAGTGCTATGACCTCCTGAGCTTGCTGGTACGCAGCTTCCAGTTCGTTCCATTCATAGGAAAGTGCGGCCATGCCAGTCAGGGCATAACAAAGAGCTTCGATGTGTGCATCCTTTCGCGCTTCCGCAAGTGCCTGACGATACAAGGTGAAGGCTTGTTGGAACTCCCCCTGCTCGAAAAATACGCGAGCAAGCAGGATCGTGGTGACTCGTATGAAATAGGGATTCTCTGCGGTTTCACATCGAGCCTGTGCTTCGAGCAAGGCGGCGCAAGCCTGTTGGAAGTGCCCTGCCTCTATCCATTCTTTCCCCATAGCGCATAGCGTGATTCCATGCCAGATCTGCTGCGTTTGCGGAAGCCATGCTAGTGCTTGTTTCGCATACAGAGCTGCGGCTTGTGTTTCATCCTGTCTCCAGGCAAGTAATGAGCGAAAGGCAAAAAGCTCGCCAAGCTTCAGGAGATTGTTCTCTGCCCAGAAGCCTTGTTCTGCTCTACGTAAGAGTCTCTCAAGCTCGCGCAGCGTCAACTGACTTGGTTTCCAGGAAGCGCTCATCAATAATAGCGTTGTCGCATAGCTCAAACAGAGAACAGGATACCGCTTCAAGACCGTTTCAGGAAATTGTTCCAGCCAGTGATATAGGGTATGATATTCATGAATCTTCCCCAGGGAGATCTGTCTCTCTAGAGACTGTTCGATCAAGATTGCTGCTCGCGCGTAATCCTGAGCATGGAGAGCGGCGTCTATCGCTTCGACATGGAAGCCGTGCCTCTCATACCAGGAAGAGGCACGAGAAGACAACTGGCGTAACTGGTCTTCCCCCATCCGACGACGTGCTTCACTTCGCATGGCTTCGGAAAAAAGCGCGTGATACCGATACCATTGTCCGGCGGTGTCCAGTGCCTCGAGAAACAGATTGGCCCGTTCCAGCAGCACAAGTATGGCCTGGCTATCTTGTTGTTCAGTTACCGTGTCACACAGAGAAGCCGTCAGGCGACTGAGGACGCTGGTCTGGAGCAAAAACTGTTGCACCAGTTCCGGCTGCGGATCAAGCACTTCAGTCACAAAGTATTCCTGCAAAGAGGCATTCCTTCTGATCAAGGTGGTCAAGGTCCGCTCTCCCGACGCCTGAGTGGTTGTTCTTTGGAGCGCGAGCTTTACCATGTGGAGCCCGGCAGGCCACCCTTCCAGATGCATGTGGAGATGCCGGATAGACTCTGGTGCGAGCGGGGAGGAGAGCGCCTGCCGGAGAAGGGTGGTTGTCTCTCCCAACGAGAAGTGGAGGTCAGAAGCACGTATTTCGTACAGGACATGACGAGCGCGAAGTCGGGCCAGGGGGAAAGGAGGATCGCTGCGCATGAGCATCATCAGATGGATATTGGCTGGAAGATGCTCAAGAAAAAAGGCGA
>JAFMRP010001422.1 GCA_017354095.1 Ktedonobacteraceae bacterium | reverse complement strand
GCAGACATCTCGGCCAGCATCGAAACTCTCCTGACCGAGTAAAAACATCACACGTGACACATAAGGCCACCCCTCGCGGGTGGCCTACTCACCTACTGCCCCTTCTTCGCCATTGCCGTAGGGGCCCGCTTTAGCGCGTCCAGTGATTTATCACTGTATATCACCCTGGCATAATATAAACAACCTGATATATCATCATATGCCTCAACACGTGAAACATGCACAAAAATCCAACATGTCGGGCCATCCCTTGGTACTTATCCGAAAACGGATCTAAAATGGCTCCAGGAGCGGGCCAAAACACGATTTTCGGATAAGTTCTTGCGAGAGCCCGGCAGGCTCCCCACCAGACCCTGCAAACCCGCCCTCTTCTCTTCATCCCTTTCCACCCCTCATATACCCCAACTATTTTGTCAACAATTGGTGTGATGGTACTGCGCGAATCCGTTCTTGAAGTCGTAGATCGTGATGGTCTGTATAAAACACGCTCGTGGAAAGTACGAAGAGGAATGCCAGTGCAGGCGTTGCGTTCCCTTCTCACTTGCCCTATGGCAAACGTACACAGTATACTCCTGGCAGAGCGTGGAACAAGGAGGCTCTTCTCCCATGGCAAATCAGGAGGACATGGCCCGACTCAGACAGGGAGTGGCACGGTGGAACCAATGGCGACGGCAAAACCCAAAGGTGCCAGTTGACCTGAGCGGTGCCAACCTGAGCAGAGCTGATCTGAAAAGGGCTGATCTCAGCCGGGTCAACCTGAGCAGGGCTAACCTGGCTGAAGCCAACCTCAGCCGGACTGATCTGATCGGAACCAACCTGAGCGGTGCCAACTTGAGCAGGGCTGATCTGAAAAAGGCTGATCTGGGTGGGGCTGATCTGCGTGAGGCTGATCTGCGTGGAGCTCACCAGGCGATGATGCGCCTCCATGAGGATCAGATTCGGCTCAATCCGAGCGTAGATGATCCGATGTGGGTCCACCTGAGCAGGCCCGATCCGTTTTGGATCAACCTGAGCGGGGCTGACTTGCGTGAGGCCAATCTGAGTGGAACTGACCTGAGAGGGACCAACCTCAGGGAAACCAATCTGAGCGGAGCTAATTTGGGCGACGCAAAGCTCATGAACGCCTGCTTGCAGGGAGCCCGCCTGGAACACGTCCGGGTTCGCGGTGCGAACTTTGAGGGCGCCGATCTCCGTGACATCCCCTGGCTGCTGATCATGGACCTCACCCTGCAACCAGGGACGAACTTTGCGGGGATTCTCTGGGATCTTCCCACAGTAAGCTGACGTTCACAACAGAACGTTATTTAAACAACAATCAGGGCACCTTGTAACCGGTTTCCGTGGTACTCTCAAAAGAGATCGCGAGAGAAAACGTATAGCACGCGAGCAACCCACGAAAGGAGACAGCCATGGATAAGCAAACGTTTCTTGATACGCTGCATGGCGAACGCGCACAATGGGATGCACAGGTAGCACAGGTCAGCGAGAAACAGATGACGCAGCCCGGTTTCGCCGGAGAATGGTCGCTCAAGGATGTCATTGCCCATATCGCGGTATATGAAGAATGGGCCGCCAATGAGATCCAGCGCGCACTGCGAGGCGAGCAGCCCGAGTGGGACCCGAAACTGACGGAAGTGAGCAACGATGAACGCAATGCAAGGCTATATGAACAGCAGCGCGGGCGTTCGCTGTCCGACACGCTGGCCTTCTCCCGGCGAACATACCAGCAACTTGTAGAGGCCATACAGGCGCTCTCCGACGAAGAATTCAAGAGCACCGACGGATTGGGTGGACGGCTGCACCCGTTTTGGGCGGGACGACCGCTGTGGAAAGGGCTCGTCGGAAATGCATATGAGCATTATCAAGAACATACACCAGACCTGAAAGCGTGGCTCTCTGGTCAGGCAGAGACCGGAAAAACGCACTCCCCTTGAATCGCTTGACAGCCGGGTATACCCCGTTTATAGTG
>JAFMRP010001421.1 GCA_017354095.1 Ktedonobacteraceae bacterium | reverse complement strand
TTTGCGGTATACTTGGCACATGAACCATAACACCAATAACCTGCAATCCGCCACGGACAAAATCATCTTTGAGATACACCGCCTTCTACAACACAAAAATCCGCTGCTGGTCGCCCTCGACGGCCGCAGCGGCACGGGAAAATCAACGCTCGCCCAGACCATCGCCAGCCGCGTTGAAAGCGCTATCGTCGTGGGCGATGACTTCTACGCTGGCGGCAATGACGATGCCTGGTCCGGGTTGAGCGCCCGGGAAAAAGTAGCAAAAGTGATCGACTGGCAGCGCATGCGCGCCCAGGTCCTGGAACCATTGCTCGCGCAAAAACCCGCGTCCTGGCACCCCCTCGATTTCCAACTAGAGATCGGCTGGGTCGGCTGGAAAGATGAAACCGTCTCACTCGCACCCACCCCGCTGATTCTCCTGGACGGCGCTTATTCCGCGCGGCCCGAGCTTGCTGATCTCGTTGACCTGGCCATACTCGTTGAAGCAGACGACAAAGCACGCCGCGAACGCCTCGTCACGCGGGAAGGCCAGAGCTTCATGGAGCGATGGCATAAGCTGTGGGATCCCGCGGAAGATTACTACTTTACTCACGTCCGCCCACGATCATCTTTTGATATAATCGTCAGCAATGATGCTTAGACCCTCTTTACCGTTCCAATCATACATGTTATTATATCAATAATTTCTTTCTATCTGCCTTTTAAGCCCATGCATTATAACAAAAGTCGCTGGAAAAACGCTTTTTCACGATCAATATCACTAGCAAGGACTGCTCTATGACTGATATCGTCTCACCCTACTTCTGTCCCCACTGTGGAGCCGCCAACTCCCGGCAGGACACCCACTGCACCTTCTGCCACCGCTCCCTCACTCAGACCTCCCCCAGCCAGGCCCTCGCCGACTCCTCTCCCTCCCTGATCCACGGGCGCTACGAAATCCTGGCCGAACTGGGCTCGGGCGGCTATAGCTCGGTCTACAAAGCCCGTGACACCCAACAGCAGCGCCTGGTCGCTATCAAAGCCATTACCCTGCGCAACCTCTCGGCCCAGGAGATGATTGAAGCCACCGATACCTTTAACCGCGAATGGCAGATCCTGAACCAGCTCCAGCATCCCCAGCTGCCGCGCATCCACGACCACTTCAACGATACCGAGCACTGGTATCTGGTGGTCGATTTCATGGACGGGCAAACGCTGGAAGCCTATATGCAGAATCACCCATCGGGCCTGCCAGTCTCTGAGGTGCTGGAGATTGGCAAGCAGCTGTGCGAGGTGCTGGACTATCTCCACCATAGTAAGCCTCCGGTCATCTTTCGCGATCTCAAACCCGGCAATGTCATGCGCAGCTTCACCGGCCGCTTCTCGCTGATCGACTTTGGCATCGCGCGCCACTTCCAGCCCAACAAGCGCAAAGATACCCTGCCGCTGGGCTCCCCGGGCTTCGCCTCCCCCGAACAATATGGTAAAGCCCAGACGACACCACGCTCGGATCTCTACAGCCTGGGCGCGCTGCTGCACTTCCTGCTCACCGGCAGCGATCCTTCAACACAGGCCTTCCACTTCGAGCCGCTGCGCCTCTATGGCGAAGGCATCTCCGAATTGAACACCCTGATCCAGCGCATGATCTCCCCCGATCCCCAGCAGCGCCCGGCCAGCGCCCAGGAAGTGCGGGAAGAGCTGGAGTTCATCCGGCGCCTCCTCCGTCTGCAAACGTACCAATCGGCACGGCAGCATCCCCCCACCAGCCAGCCCGCCGGAGCCTCCTCCCGCCAACAACAACAGCAGCAACAACAGCAGCAAGCCCCCACACCTCAAAAACCGAACCGTACACGACGCCGCGTGATCATCGGCCTCACCAGTACAACCGTGCTGGCAGGAGTTGGGGCTGGCGCCTTCTGGCTTCTGAGCAACTCCAACTCGACAAATAACTCACCCACACCAACACCCACACGACCACCTGCCGTTACTCA
>JAFMRP010001420.1:833-1972 GCA_017354095.1 Ktedonobacteraceae bacterium | reverse complement strand
AGTGGAGAGGATGAAGGGTCTGATAGTAGAGCCAGTGGTGGAAGATGTGCTGAGAGTGCGTTTCGACATGGAGGTGCACGCCTGGGAGTTGGATGGAGAGATCGAGATGTTGTGGGTCTACAACCGAGATCTCTTTGATCGGTGGAGGGTGGAGCAAATGGGCCGCCATTACCTAAGGATACTTGAGGCGATGACGGATGATCCGAAACAACGGATCGATCATGTAGAGATCTTCATAGATGAAGAGCGACGGCAGATTCTGGAGGATTGGAACTGGACGGTGAATGAGATCTCGGAGGTAACGCTACCAGAGTTATTTGAGGAGCAGGCGCGGAAAACCCCCAATATGATTGCAGTGGCCTGTGGGGAAGAAGAACTAAGCTATCGAGAACTAAATCAGCGAGCTAACAAGTTGGCACATTATCTGCGAGACATGGGAGTAGGGCCCGAGGTGATCGTTGGGATTTGCCTGGAGCGCTCGTTGGAGATGGTGGTTGGATTGCTGGGCGTGCTAAAAGCTGGGGGTGCCTACTTACCACTGAACCCGGGCTATCCTCTGGAGCGGCTCTCCTGGATAGTCGAAGAAACACAAATACTATTATTGCTTACCCAGGAGCGTCTCATAGGGAAAATGCCGTCCGGTTTGTTCCAGGTGCTCTGTTTGGATAGCGAGTGGGATCGTGTCGAGAGTCAGCGCAGCGAGGATCTCCACTGCCTGGTGAGCGCCGGCAATTTTGCTTACGTTATTTATACTTCGGGTTCCACCGGAACTCCCAAAGGAGTGGTCGTCAGTCATGGGGGACTCACCAACTATCTCTCTTGGGCAAGCCGCGCCTATGAAGCTGACTGTGGCTCAGGGGCTCCGGTCAACACCTCCCTGGCCTTCGATGCCACCATTACCAGTTTGTATCTCCCGCTGATCGCTGGCCGGCAAGTCAATTTGTTACCGGAAGACCGACAGATAGAAGCCCTGGCAGAGCTGCTGGGCAGCGGAACTGACTCAACCCTGGTAAAACTGACTCCCTCGCATCTGGAGGCTTTACGAGGAATGCTGGGGCCAGAGGCAGCGGCCATTCAGGCGCGCAGGTTCGTGGTGGGTGGAGAAGCGCTGGAAGAGTCGGTGGTGGCTTTCTGGCGTG
>JAFMRP010001420.1:0-823 GCA_017354095.1 Ktedonobacteraceae bacterium | reverse complement strand
GCGTGATCGAACTCCGGCACTACGGATAGTGAACGAGTACGGGCCCACCGAGACAGTAGTCGGCTGTTGTAGTTATGAATTGGGATCAGAAGAAGGGCTGAGCGGGGATGTACCGATTGGGAAGCCGATTCGGAACACGCGGGTCTATGTGCTGGATGGGAGCATGAGACCGGCGCCAGTGGGAGTAGTGGGAGAACTCTATATAGCGGGAGCAGGATTGGCGCGCGGATACCTAAGGCAACCGGCTCTGACGGCCGAGCGCTTTGTGGCCGATCCCTATGGGGAGGCTGGGAGGCGGATGTACCGCAGTGGAGACCTGGCGCGCTGGCGCCCGGACGGAAACCTGGAGTTTCTGGGGCGTGCCGATCAACAGGTCAAGATTCGTGGCTATCGGATCGAGCCGGGTGAGATCGAGGCTGTGCTGCGCGAGCATCCGGCAGTCGCTCAGGCGGTAGTGGTGGCGCGCGATGATCGTCCAGGGGAGAAACGGCTGGTGGCCTATGTGGTGGCGGCCCCTGGCCGGAGCGTCGATTCCAGCGCACTGCGGCAGCAGTTAGCGCAACAGCTGCCGGACTATATGGTGCCGGCGGCCATCGTGGAGATGGAGGCGCTGCCGCTGACGCCTAATGGAAAGCTGGATCGCAAGGCGTTGCCCGAGCCTGAGATGATCTCGACCATTGCCTGGAGGGCGCCGCGAACACCGGAAGAAGAGATTCTCTGCTCACTGTTTGCCGAGGTGCTGGGAGTAGAGCGGGTGGGGATCGATGATAACTTCTTCGAACTCGGCGGCCACTCGCTGCTGGCGGTGATGCTGGTCAGTCGG
>JAFMRP010001419.1 GCA_017354095.1 Ktedonobacteraceae bacterium | reverse complement strand
ATGGAAGCTCCTACGTCCTTTGCTGGCAAATGCAACCACCCTCATAGGAGTGTCGCACTTTGAAGCAGACTACTTTCGCGATTTACTCCATTTACCTGCAGAAAAGTTCGTTGTTATTTCGAATGGCTCTACGTTGCCGGATCTGCCATCTCGACAACCCATTTCTACTGAGCAGACACTCATTGTTTCGATTGGGCGTTTAGAACGATATAAAGGGCACCAGCGTCTGATCACCGCGTTGCCGAAAATACGTGAGTGGCGTCCCAATACACGACTTCTGATCGTTGGCGCCGGTCCTTACGAGGCTACTCTGCGTGAATTAGCCAAACATACCGGTGTTACTGAATATGTGGAAATTCGCTCGGTCCCAGCGAGTGAACGCCTGGCAATGGCGGAACTGCTCTCGCAAGCCACATTGGTGACACTGCTCAGCGAGTACGAAGCACATCCCATAGCAGTGATGGAAGCGCTTTCCCTGCAACGCCCGGTACTAGTCGCAGAGACGTCCGGCCTCAAAGAACTCGCGGATCAGGGCCTTGTTCGTGCAATACCTTTATATAGTTCCCCAGAAGAAGTAGCCCTGGCAGTACAACGCCAGATTGAAGAGCCTGTGCTCCCTCCGGCATCTTTTGCATTGCCGACCTGGGATGATTGTGCCGGTCAACTCCAGGAAGCCTATTATGCAGCAGTCAGGAATAAACAGTGCGTATCTTAATGCTCACACAGTTCTATCCCCCTATCATTGGTGGAGAAGAACGCCATGTGGTTAATCTCAGCAGCTCGCTGGTCGCGCGGGGCCATGACGTTTCAGTGGCAACCCTACGACATCATGATCTACCAGAATTTGAAGTTGCTCAAGGAATACATCTGCATCGGGTACGAGGCAGCATGCAGCGGATTGGCGTGCTTTTTTCTGAAGACAGCAGGCAATATGCACCACCATTTCCAGATCCCGAAGTACTTGGTGCGCTACGTCGTATCATTCGGGATGAGCAACCAGATATAGTCCATGCGCATAACTGGATGGTCCACTCGTTTACTCCATTAAAAACCTGGAGTAAAGCCAAACTGGTTATGACCCTGCATGACTATAGCCTGGTGTGCGTACAGAAGCGCCTCATGTACCGGGGAACTCCCTGTACAGGTCCGGGCTTCACAAAATGTCTGGGTTGCGCCGCCAATTTTTATGGTTCCGCCAAAGGCTGGCCAACAGTATTGGCTCATTCTTTCTGGTCAGGCAGAGAAAGGCGAGCAGTTGACATGTTCTTTCCGGTGAGCCAGGCAGTGGTTGAGGGAACACAATTAAACACCTATCATGCACCTTATCGCATCATCCCGAACTTTGTGCCAGATCAAGTAGAGACAGTACATGATGACGCCGATCCCCATCTCGCACAATTGCCAAAGGGAGAGTTTTTACTTTTTGTTGGTGACATCATGCCCGATAAAGGCGCGGAGGTTTTGTTAGAGGCATATGCTAAAATGCATACTCAGATACCGCTGGTGCTCATCGGCCGATCGTATCTCCCCAATCTCGCCGAACAGCTTCCGTCTAACGTTTTACTTATGGGAACCTGGCCTCATGCAGCAATCATGGGAGCATGGAGCCGCTGTACGCTGGCCCTTATTCCTTCGATTGTAGCCGACGCTTGCCCAACCGTAGCGATGGAAGCAATGCTAATGGGGCGGCCAATCGTCGCAGCTCGCAGCGGCGGGCTTACAGATATTGTGGCCGATGGAGAGACAGGGCTCCTGGTTCCACGTGGAGACGCGCGGGCACTTGGAGATGCGATACAGAGTTTACTGGATGACCCCGATCGGCGCGCGCGCATGGGCACTATGGCCAAACAACGGGTTGTGGAGTTTCAGGCTAAAACGGTAGTATCACTCATCGAACAGACCTACCAGGAGCTACTGGACACGAGTTCCCATAATGATGAACAATCGCAGGCACTGGCTTGGAGCAGATAAT
>JAFMRP010001418.1 GCA_017354095.1 Ktedonobacteraceae bacterium | reverse complement strand
GAGACAAGATTATCACCTGGAAAGCTTTTGAAACAATTTTATTTCTCATTCTTGTTTACGAATGTGGGTTGGAGCCTGCACGAAAGTTGCGGATGATCCGCACAAACGGGCCAATCGCGACGTTTGCGTATTCTTCCGTCGTCGTCTTGAGCTGCACCTGCGGCGCATAGCTGAATACGACACTTCCCAACAGCACGATTGCCAGCGCAGCTACTACCAGGTGCCGACAAGACCTTGCAACTCTATTCATAGCAACCCACCTATTTCATAGGAGGCATGGCAGGCATCAGACCTCGCTGCATCTTCAGCGCAATCACACGGGTCGCGGCCTCATCAAGACGCGCCTTGGAGAGTGTACCATCCTTTAGAGCCGCTTTAATAGCATTAATCATGTCTTCCGTCTGAGCCGTGTCCGTGGGACCAAGCAGCATATCATTACCAGCCTTGAGCGCCAGCACGCCGGCATAAGACATATCGATACGTCTGCCATTGATAGAGACACCCTGCATATAGAGCGCGTCGGTCAGCGAAACTCCATCAAAGCCCATCTGCTTACGCAAGATATCTGTCATAAAAGTGGGCGAGAGCTCGGCCGGTAGGTTAGGATCAATGGCCGGCATCAACAGATCGGTTGGCATGATCATATCAGCGCGCTCTAGCTTGTCCTTCGACTGGATGAAGTATTTGAAAGGCGCCAGTTCGACCGAATAGATCTGGTCTTTCGTGCGATTGATCACCGGCAAGCCCTCGTGCGCGTCGATAGCGGCATCGCCCAGACCCGGGAAGTGCTTGATACAACCAATAACGCCCCCTCCCTGCATGGCCTTCATATACGCGCTGGCATATTTAATGACATCCTGTGGCGTCGAACCAAAGGTGCGCGTCACCTGGTCATAGCCGGGACGCAGCTGCACATCGACGTCAGGAGCCAGGTTGACATTGATGCCGAGCGCCAGCAGTTCCCTGGCCACACGTTTCCCCTCACTCGTGGCGACGTTGACGTCACCCGTGTTGGCGATGTCGGTAGGCCCCAGGCGGGGCGGATAGATATTTTTTAGTCGATGTACACAGCAGCCTCCTTCCTCGTCGGCGGAGATCAACAGGGGGATTTTGGCGTGCTGCTGCATCTGGCTAATATCGTTTTTTGTCTGGTTAAAGGTCTTCATCTGGAATTCATACATAATGACGCCGCCAGCATGCAGATCGGTAAGCATATGATTGAGGTTGGGTGAGTAATATTCGTCCGAATACTCGACCATAATCACCTGGCCAATCTCCTCATCAAGCGACATGTTCGCAACATAAAGACTGGCCAGTTGTTTATACTGCATATGGTCAACCAGGTGCCGCAGGTCATTGACCTGGCCGGAATTGAAGGGAGGGGCCGCGAAGGGTCCAACGAGCTGGTTGAATGGCTGAGCCGTGGCCACTGGCCTCTGTGCATTAACCAGCCATCGCTGGCTGAACAACGCTCCACCGCCAACCAGCACTACCAGTACCACCAGCACCACTACGACCAGAATGTGCGTTGAGCGGCGCTTCGCCTTCTCACGCGGACGGGACAACGGCGCGGGCGTCTCTGGCAGAGGAGGCGATATCTCCCGGCTCTCCTGGTTCAGCGGCTCCCCGGCTGCCTCCCTCTTGCGCCGGGTAGTATATGTCAGGGCTGGCATCGGACGGGATGCGGCCTTCCCATGAGATGCCGCCGATGTGGTCGACCGGCTGTTATGGTCGATCCACGTCTGAGAAGCAGGAAAAGCGACCTGCTCTTCTACTACAGGGGAACGTTCGGGTAAGGGGCGCTTTGCGGGCAGTGCCGCCAGTTTCTGGGTATCCTGGTCAGATTGAGCAGTTTCGGATGCGGCGTCTTGCTCCGAGGGCTGCTGATCCTTCGCCTTCATTGAAGCTCTCCCAAATATCAATTATAAGGAGGCAAAGCAGGGGTCAAGGGGACTGCGTCCCCTTGCGGGGT
>JAFMRP010000349.1 GCA_017354095.1 Ktedonobacteraceae bacterium | reverse complement strand
TGGTTGATTACTGGCGACGCCGGCAAGCTTCGCGCCACTGGAGAGTTTGCGCTGTCTGGCCAGTTGCCAGGCGGCACGATACACATCGCCGCTCATCAGGAAGTAGCGTGCATCTTCCGTGCGACCATCCAGGCTATGGATAGCGCTTGCCGCCATCTCAACGTTCTGAGTAGTGAGTGGGGCCATATGGGTGAGATACAGGTCGCAGAGCAGCATCTGTGCCTCAACGTAGCGTGCCGCCGATTCGTTGACACTGTTGAGCACGCTCGCCGCCTCGTTCCAGCGCTGCAGGTCGATCAGCGAGCGCGTCACGCCCAGAATGGCGTCAGTATTGCCTGGATCGGCCTTGATTACATTGGTATACAGATCCACCGCATTCGTGTGATCGCCTATACGGGCATAGACGCGCGCCAGTGCCTGCTGCGGCGACAGCTCTCCGGGCAGATCGGCAATCAGTTCGCGGTATTGCTCGGCCGCATCGGCATATTTGCCCTGAGCCTCCAGCAGGCGTCCGGTATACCAGGCAATCTTCCAACTGCTGGGTGCGACACGCTGTGCCAGCGTGACCTCGGAGAGCGCTTTAGTGTATTCTCCTGTGTCGATATAGACCTCGGCCAGGCGGAGATGAGCATCAATGCTCTTGGGATTACTTTTGAGCGCGTTCTGATAGAAGCTGCGGGCGCTCTGATAGTTCCCGCTGCGCAGCGACTGATCGCCATAACGCAACTGGTCGATGGCTCGATCCGTTTCGTCGAGCACAGCTTCGCCGCGCAGGCCCAGCTTGCCGGTCGTCGTGAGAATGCCCGGCACGAAGAGTTTTGAGCCAACCGGCACCCCTGGTTTGCCACCCTCGATCTGCAAGAGGACGCCTGTGAGCTGATCCTGTAGCTCTTCGGCGCTGCGGAAGCGCTGACCGGGCCGGGTGTGCGTGCCTTTGGCGAGCAGGCGATAGAGCGCGGGATGGTCGCGAAAGGCTTGGTAGCTTTCAATGGATGGCATTCCAAAAATGGGATTGGCCAGGTCCATCTGTGAGACCATGTAGGCGAGCGTGCGGCAGATGGAATACAGATCGGTTTCTGGCGAAGGCGACTTCACCGCCTCAGGCGCGTAGAAGCCATGCGTGCCATAGACGTCTTTGGGATGCGGCTCATACTTGATGACGGTACCGAGATCGACCAGTTTGACGACCTGTGAGCCGTCTTTTAGCGTTTCCACCATCACGTTCTGCGGCTTGAAATCGCAGTAGACCATCCGCAGTCGTGCCAGGTAGCTGAAAGCCGGCAGAATACCCAGAATGTAGCGAATGGCTTCGGGCACATTGAAGGGGCGCCCACGTTCCTCCATGAGCTGATCGAGCGTCTTGCCATGGACATACTCCATCACAATGTAGCCCTGCTGCCCCATCGTCAGAAAATCGTAGATGGAGACGATACTGGCATGCTTGATCGCAGCCAGGAACTCGCGCTCTTTTACGCTCTGTTCCACCAGGTCAGGATCATCGTCGCTGAGCAGCGCCTTGATGACTACCTGGCGTTTGAGCACTGTGTCGTCGGCAAGATAGACCGCGCCCATGCCGCCGGCACCAATCTCTTTGACGATTTTATATTTGTTGTTCAGGATACTGCCAATTTTGAGCGCGCTGACTGGTGTGGGCTCAGACTTCAGCGGTGGCGCGCTAGTAGCAGGTGCTTTAGAGCTGGCGGCAGCAGGAATACCGCTAAAGCTGTAGCCGCAGCCGTTACAGAACCTGGAGTTTGTCGTGCGTCGATGATGGCACCGTGGACACTCATCCGGCGACGAAGCTGAA
Organism: Ktedonobacteraceae bacterium; assembly: GCA_017354095.1. Taxonomy (GTDB): domain Bacteria; phylum Chloroflexota; class Ktedonobacteria; order Ktedonobacterales; family Ktedonobacteraceae; genus Bu33. The sequence goes on along the minus strand of JAFMRP010000349.1, from coordinate 4,096 downwards.
GTAGCGGGAGAGCCGGTAAGTGGGGGCAGCGCAACGGCGCTCGAAACGACCATACCGCATTGCTCACAGATATCGTCACCTGGATGAAGCGGTGCGTGGCAGTTCGGGCACTGGATGGGACTGGCAACCGGGCTGGAAGTTGTGCTTGCCGGTGGTGATGGCGATGTTGTTGCGGGGGTGGCAGCGACAAAAGCCGGAATGGAGATCGTTGAGAGTACCGCGCCACAATTCTCGCAGATGTCGTCCGAGGGCGACACCGGCTGATGGCAGTTCGGGCAACTGGTCATGGATAACCCTCCACGGATAATTCGAGTGATTGGTGAGCGCCGGGAAGCAAGGATGTTTCTCGCGCTCTCAAGATTATTCAACCAGTAAAACGTATGGGGCAGAAGTCGATCAAACAAAAGAAGGGACAAAACAGGCCTTTCAGGCTGATGAATATGTAATTTTAAGGGAAATTGGCAAAATCTTGAGCAAATTTTGAGATTGGGCAAAACCAGGGTCCAAGGACATCAGCTTCCCTCGATGCAATGCGCGGATTTTTGACAAATTTTTTAGGGATAATCGCGCGTTCATGAATCTTTTTTGCGCCACTTGCCCTTATAATAGGATGATCATAAATTGATATGCGGCATATCGGGTTAGGGAGGCTAACCAGGTATGTTTTTTCATGCACGAAAGCATGTTGGAGAGGAATCACCTATGTACAACTCTGGCCGAGGAGATCGCGATCTTCCTGGTCCTGGTCCATCTGACATTTCTTCTATACTGCATCCAGGTTCTTTAAGGTCATTTTCAGTTGAAACTGATCGAAACAAGGGAAATACTCCTTCTGCTGATACACCAGCAAATATCGCGCGTCAGGAAGCTTCCCGTCCCCAGGAGAGTGAGTGGCTGAAAGGGGAGAAGGCTTGCCTGCAAGAGTGGGCGGATGCCCAGAGAGCAGACCTGGAAGCGTGGAAAGCTAAAATGGAACAAGAGTATCCCAGCGTATTCTCAGAAAGGGTTGCTGACCAGAAAACAAGTGTTGGTGGTGAAGGAAAAGAACCCCAACCAGGTCCAGATACAGAACTTCATACGCAGCTAACAGAAGATCTTGCGCGGCTTGATGAACAGCTAGAGAAGGCTCGTAGAGAGCTTGGACTACCCGCCCAGAAATCTGAGGGTTCTGGAGAAGCGCCTGCCACGAGTGCAGAAGCCGATCCAGAAGCGTCCACTACGAGCTCAGAAGCAACTTCTCGCCTGACAAGGTGGAAAGATGGATTTCATTCTTTAGTGGGAAAAATCATGCACCGATCAGACTCAGAAGCAACAGAAGTTCCGGCGACGAAAGAGCCAGAAAGCTCCGGTACGGAAGCGGCATCAGATTCCTCCCCTGGTATGGGGAAAAAAATAGCCTTGATTGCAGCCGCGCTTACAGCAGAATGGATGATCTTAGGAAACGGACAAAATGCGTTGTACCAGGAGGTGATAGCTCCTCACATCTTCCATCGCTCATCAGAAACAGCCGTTACGCGATCTGGGGCGATGGATCTTGAACGAGCAGGCCGTCAGCGGATCATCAGTGAAAAAGACGTCCCGATCTGGGAAGCGAGCTCTCAAGGCGCGAGGTTTGATGGGGCTGTTCATGTCACCGTTGGCAGGCAGGAAGATGGCACTCGTACAGTAGAGATAACATCTCCCTTTCCTTTGAGTTTGTCAGGACAGCCAGCTAATATGGTCGAGACTATCCGGAATGGTCGTTTTGATGCTAAATTCCCGGTCTCTAATGGGCAGGGAGATTTCAAAATTTATGCCGCAGTTGACCATAAGCCTGATCTGGCGCTGGGGGGCCAGCCTGCCGACCAGAATCAAGGCCCTGCGGTCATCTTCGATAGCAGCGAACTTGAACCGGAGTAATAAAAAAGCCACAAGCGAAGGGCACAAAGTGGGAGGTGCAGGAGGGCGTTGCCTCTCCGCTCGGCTGACCGCGTAGCGGTAGCTGCAAAGGCAGCGTTGCCGAGCAGAACAAGAGGGGGCCCTCCTGCTTCTTTTCTTTGAGCTCGAAGAGAAAATAATACGCTGATGTGCCGCCATGCCTGTTTGCTGCGAGCAGACTAGCGACTCTGCGCTCGTTCGTAGGGGACAATGATACGAATGTAGACCACGGCCAGTAGTAGCAAAAGCACTCCAATGAAAGCGCCACCGATGCGCATAGTGACTGGAGAGGATGGTGCTACCAGGCCCCAGATGATACAGTAGATACCAAAGAGGGTACAGACGATTGGTGCTAAAAATCGAAGAATGCTCATGGTAGCCTCCTTGAGGAAAAACTTTTGTCGCTTGCCACCCTGGCAGGCACAAATGACTCTTCCATGCAAAAAAGCACCGAGTCTCTGGTCTGATGTCTGGTGTGCGCCTTTTTTCTCGCGAGATGCACACGCGTGACGTCTTTTACCGACCAGGCTTCCCGGTGCTCCTGATTGATTCTATCGTATAGAGACTTTCTTGAAAGGATAACATATTATTAAGGGAAATACCATGAAGATAAAACCGCGTACAACGTTCCGCAAACAGCCGATGAAAGATCACGCTCGTCAGAAAATGCCCATCTGGTCGCGTTTTCGGAAGGGGTGGCTCTCACCTCTCATCACATTGTTTGCCATTCTGGAATCCGGCCTGACTGCTGCAAATGCAGGCAACAATGCTGTCAAAGGAAGCATGACAGCTGGGTCTCTTGCTTTCCTGTTACTTTTGCAGAGCAAACATCACCATCACCACTACTGACCCAACAGTCGCTAACGCAAACCTCACCACTTGCAGCGGTTGTAGCCACACAGGGAATGCTGTGGATGTCCTCTTCATGAGCGCATCTACATCAATCTGCCTTAGCTGTGCATCTTGAGATTTCTTGAACGCACGCTTGAGAGAGGACGAGACAAAGACTTGCCCAGATGTCACGAAGCCGACGATGACCAACAAGAGTGGTTCAAGAATCCACGAGAGCGTTCGGCTCAGTCCACTACCTGTCAGGTTGAGGATGCCTACGGTGAGGAGCAGCACTCCTATCGCTAGGGGCAGGAGCATTTCCGCAGAAGATTCTGAAAATTTCACCTTGTGTTTCAGGAGAAAATCTTTTTCCTTTGTAATGCCCTGGTCAATGACTGACTGCTCTGCTGCTTGCTGCGCTTGGTCACCATAGCGTCGGGCTGCTACTCCAATGAGAAGAAAGGTGACCCCAAGCGCCAGTTGTTGGATTGCAGCAATGACATGGTTGAATGATAGTAGCATTGATTCCTCCCTATGGCTTATTCGTCTGTTGTAATGTCCGTTTCTTCGCTTGCCACTCTTCTAGTAAAGCAGGTATACGTTCGACTAAAAACTCGGCAAAGGTGGCAATTTCTTCCAACGCCTGCCGCCGAGCTGGCGGAGCATCTTCGAGCAGCGCAAGTCCTTCGTGAGCTAAAGCAGCTTGCTGGGCATACAGCGCCGGAGCAAAGCCGTTATTTTCTAACCCTGTCGTATCAATGCTAATCAGATCAACGCGCGAACCAGCATGGCGTTCACGGCGCACGAGGTGATACCGCTCCAGTGTATTGACCGCGTTCGTAATAGCACTCCGGCTAGCAAGCAATGCTTCGGCTAAACCAGCTATGGATTGTTCCATTGGCTCACACACCGCAAGATAGCCGAGCAGGCGACCCGTTACTGGAGGAACATTGTATTGGCGGGAATAGAACTGCCCTACCCGGTCAACGAAATCACGTATGTTCTTATTCATGGCACACATTATACACAGAAAACTGAGATAACACAAATTTGTGTTATCTCAGTTTTCTGTGAGCTTGGCAAGGTGCCTACGAAAGGATTTGATAATTACCTCGAAACCTTAGCCGATTTTGCTCTGAAAGGGAGCTGTCTCAATTTTGGTGAAAGCATGGCAAGAAGAACAATTTTCACTCTTCTTCTGTGTATGAAGAAAAGATCAGAAGTAACAGATAAACTTATAAATCATCAAATTTGAGACAATTCCGTCTTCAGAGGTTCACTCCATAACCTGCTGCAAAGCGCGAAGAGCGACCCTGATCATAAGCGCCGCTCCATCGCTTTCTTTTCT
>JAFMRP010001417.1 GCA_017354095.1 Ktedonobacteraceae bacterium | reverse complement strand
CGAACCCCGCTTCAGTACACGCTAGCTCTACCTGTCTCCGTTGGGGGCAGGTGTGTTTTCTGGCGTATTTTGTTGGGGATTTTTCAGCACGATAGCCGCGAAGAGGGTCATCACGATCGAGAGTCCGCTCGCGATGGCGAACGTGATCGGTGGTGTGATCCAGGGACCGGCAGCGGCCTGCGCGAGGGGAGCAAGGAGCAGCGCAAGCGATATGGCTGTGCTGCGTATCCCCATAAGCTGGGAGCGATTCTGGTCACTCGTCGCATTCAGGTAGATCGTGCTAATAGCGGGCATGTACAGGGCGCTTCCCACGCCGGTTATGACGGCGGCCGCGATCAACAGCGCGTACTGGTGTAGCAGGAGCATAGCCAGGTTGAGAGCAGCGCCAAGCAGACAACCAAGTACGACGAGCAGCTTTTTCGGCAGCATATCGCTCAGGCGTCCCAGGATCAGCGGGAAAACGGCCAGGGTCAGGCCATAGGCGCTGATGATCAGGCCATACTGGGCGGCGTCATAGTGGAGCGTCTTCTCAAAGAAGAACGGGTACTGCGGCAGCGAAAACGGGTAGACGAACACTGCCCCCAGATCGATGAGAAGGAGCGGCGCAAAGAGCAAGGCCAGGGAAACAAGGCTGGTCGTGGCATGTCCCTTTTCTCCGCGCTGTTTTTCCTCTTTGCGCAGTTGTGCCTGTGCTCGTACCTGTTCGGGCAGGGTTTCGGGCAGCAGGACCAGCGCCAGCAAGGAAGAGACCAGGGCGAAGGCCGCTGAGAGCAAGAACGGGCTGGTAAAGCCCCAGGATTGATAGAGCACACCGCCAATCGCCGGTCCCAACGCGATACCGCCAGCCTGCGCGGTTGTCATCACGCCCATCCAGCGGCCCTGCTTCTCCAGAGGAACGGCATCACCAACCATGGCCATTGAGGCGGGCATGAAGCCCGCGACGAGGGCGCCCTCCAGAAAGCGGATCCCGATGAAGAACAGCGGGCCGTTGACGAAGGCGAGCATCAGGTTGGTAAGGATAAAGCCGATCAGCGCGAGCAGCACCAGAGGCTTACGGCCAAAACGGTTTGCCAGCACCCCCATTGGTGTGCTGAAGAGGAATGTGCCCAGGCCAAATGCGCCCTCCATTAACGCCAGCGTTCCCGCTCCCAGGCCAAGCGCTTCGAGGCGTTGGGGGAAGACGGGGATAATGATGCCAAAGCCCGTCATGATCAAGGCCAGGCTGGCGGGCAGGATGAACAGGGCCCTGGTTTTCCGCTGCTCCTGTGCCGCTGGTGGACTGGTAGTAGTCGTATCCGCCGGTATCCCTTCTGTTATATTGCTTGCTATTTTGTGTTCAGGTGACGTCGTATGCATAAAATCCATTCTTTCTATATGTTGGACATATACAAGCAAAGCGGATACATCGTTGTAAGAGACAATCTTTGTCTGGCTATGGTGCTTTTTGTTCTGGCTCGTCGTCGTCGCCCATTTTAAGATAGCGCTGGAGCAGGATCAGCACTTCGTCCGCGAGCTGTTCAGCGGAGACAGGAAGATTGGATGTCAAAGAACCAAGCGATATGCCTGTAAAGATCATCTGGATAATAGTAGCGACAATGGCGGGATCGCGCCTCTCTATCTCTTTGCGGGCCATGGCCTGTTCGATCTCGGCCTGGAGCTGCTGTAAAGCTTTGGCTCGTATTTGTTGTAACCTGCTTGCAAATTCTGGTCGTTGGCAGCCTAGAGATTGAAAATGGAGGGAGAGCAGGCCCCATTCGCGCTGTGCTTCTGTGCAGGCTAAGGTGCTGTGTATATACAGAAGCAATTTATCGCGTAGGGAGTGCTTCGTTGCACCTTCGCCTTCTAAAAGGAGGCTGGCCTCATGTCCCACCTTCTCGAGTACCGCATATAAAATCTCGTCCTTGTCTTTGAAGTGGTAGGTCAGCACGCCATTGGAGATACCCGCTTCTTTGCAAATATCCGCGAAAGTGGTGCC
>JAFMRP010001416.1 GCA_017354095.1 Ktedonobacteraceae bacterium | reverse complement strand
TGTTCAATAGCGGGTTCCTGCCCGGCAACAGCCTCGAGGGGCGGGTGAGCAATCTCCTGCGGCGACAGCCAGAGACGCTCCAGATGCTGGCCGTGCTGCCCGCCCGCATCAACGACTTCCTCGCCAGGGCCGTTGCCGTGGTCCGCGAGCGGTTCGGCGGCAAGGTCACCTACGCCTCCATCCCGCTTGAGGTCGTTGACTGGACACCGTTCGACATCGTCTCGGTCGATGCCCACCGCTCGAAGGAGGTCGCCCACATCTATCAGCAGGGCATCCGCGCACTGGTCGCGCAGGGCAAGCCCGTCGCGATCACCGAGTTCGGCTGTGCCACACACCACGGCGCGGGCGATCGCGGTGGCCGTGGCGGCAGTGAGATGATCGAGTTCGATGGGATCACCCCAATCCGACTCAACGGCGACTACATCCGTGACGAGCAGGAGCAGGCCACCCACCTGCGCGAGCCAAACCCCGCCAGAGGATACTTGACGAATTTGGGCTGTGAACCTGGGACGAACACTTGCCGAAAAGGTGATCTTCAAGTAGGATAGAGTTGAGAACACAAAGGGGGGTGAACAACCCTTATCACGAACTCGTTGACCTTTGTGATTCCTGTCTGTTGGACGAAAAACCTTGCAATGCTCACTATTGTTGCCTCATTGAGTCGTATCTGAATGAGATAGGTCAACCTATGCAAATATCCAAGCCTCACGAAACCCTTGAGCCTCCAGTTGAAGGGGTGAGGGTGATCTTCAAGGAAAGACCATCGGATTCCCCATACGTTGAAAGGGTCTGGAGCAGTTATAGCCAGGGGTGTGGGATGTTTACGTCGATTGCCGCCACTCATTGGATGATGGTTGTTACAAGGCTTCAAGGCAAAATCACGCTCGACATACAAGGGCCAGAGACGAAAGCGACACAGGTGTACTGTCCGGCAGATGGCGAATGGACCGGTATTTTGTTCAAATTCGGCACATGTATGCCTCTCTTTCCCACCTCTACTCTGGTGGATGGAGGGGTGACTTTGCCTCTCGCGACGCGCCAATCCTTCTGGCTGCATGGATCGGGGTGGCAGTTTCCGAGCTATGAAAATGCCGAGACCTTTGTTGATTGGCTCGTGCGCGGGGGGCTACTGGTGGCTGAACCTGCCATCGAATCGGTATTACGCGGTCAACCAAACACGCTGTCAGCACGCTCTTTACAGCGTCGTTTCCTCACCGCTACTGGGATGTCTCATACTGCTGCTCGCCTTATTGAACGCGCGCGTCTTGCGACGATTCTCTTACAACAAGGCCTATCCATTCAAGACGTGGTTTACCAGGCAGGGTATTTCGATCAGTCGCACCTGATTAGGGAACTGAAACGTTTTATCGGGTGGACGCCTGCACAAATCAAGGAGAGAAATCAGTCGGGGCAGTTGTCGTTTCTGTACAATACTGATCTCTTTGAATGAGTTAGGATAGCCCTGTTTGAGGCAGTATACTCGCAAGACAAGGAGAGAAGAAACATGAGAACATTGGTGGTGGGTACGTTCGTGACGATGGATGGTGTCATGCAGGCACCCGGTGGCCCTGACGAGGATCGCGACGGTGGCTTCCAACATGGCGGATGGCTCGTCCCCTATATCGATGAGAAGTTCGGCGAGGTCATGTCCGAGTGGACGAGGCACGCCGACGCCTTTCTTTTCGGTCGGAAAACCTATGAGATGTTTGCAGGCTCCTGGCCCAAGTCCACTGATCCGGTGGAACCGCTCAACATGAGGCCGAAGTTCGTCGCATCCAGGACGCTCCAGAAGGTCAACTGGAACAACTCCCACCTGCTCAAGGGCGACGTTGCCCAGGAGGTTGCGAAGCTCAAGGCACAGGATGGCGGTGAGATTCAGGTCCACGGCAGCGGCAACCTCATACAAACCCTCCTTCAGCACGATCTCGTTGATACCCTTCGTATTTGGCAGTTTCCTGTCGTTCTCGGTACTGGGAA
>JAFMRP010001415.1 GCA_017354095.1 Ktedonobacteraceae bacterium | reverse complement strand
CATTGGCAGTGAGCGGCTCGTACTGCTCAGAAAGAAAGAGGAACTCCTTTTCGTTTCGTGCGCTGTCCAGGTTGGTTTCCTTAGAGCGATGCTGATCCAGGTAGGAACGCAGATGGTGCCATGCGTTGGGCGAGAGGGAGATCCTGCATGGTTGGGTGTTGGCCCGAATCAAGAGGGTTCTTTGCTCGCGATCGACATCCCCCACGCGCAAGGCACGCAACTCTGAGAGGCGGATACCGGTGTCGAGCAATATCCAGAGGATGGCGCGGTTGCGCGCGGTGGCCCAGTTCACCAGCGGGTCGCTGTCTCCAGGAGGCTGACAGGCAGCGAGCAAACGTGCGAATTCGTCGGGTTCGATGAGCTGGATGCGCAGTATCCTCTCCCTGGGAATGATCCCTTTCACGACCGGTGTCTGTTCCAGATAGCCCTGCCGTACCAGCCAGTGGCAAAAAGCGCGTACCGAACGTCCGTAGGTGGCAATGGTGGTGGCTCCTCTCTGCGTGCCTCTCGTCGTTGGCTTGCTCCCGAGCCAGGTCAACCAGGCTCGTAGCTCGGTTTCGGTGATCTGTCGGGGCAGAGAGAAGTGGCGCTCATGTACCAGATACTGCTGGAAGAGGCTGAGCGCGGTCCGGTGCCATTCCATGGTTTTGCGGCTCCGCCCGCCTGCCATCTGCTCCTGCAGGTACGCCTGGATCGCTCCTTCGATGGTCATCGTGAAACGTCGGAGCTGGGCTTGCTGGCTTCTCTCATCACGGGGCTTCTCCGTGCGCTCATCGGGGATTGCATGCCCCTCTGGGCATGTGGCCTCGCTTTGTGCAATGTGCTGATGTCTCACCTCGCTTACTCCCATGGGTTCTGGGACTGGAGCAGCAGTGGGCGAGCCCAAGGCATCGATGGGTGGGTCTGCTTTCGGCTGTATGGGGGAGGGGGCGTTGGTCTGGATGACATCCTGCGGCCACGAGTCCTCCATGGTGTGCAACAGATGAGCGCGGATCTTGCGGATGCCGCGCTGCAACGTCCCCAGGTGGGAAGGTGTATAGCGTCCAGGTGACAGGCGTTGGAGTTCCTGGAAGATCTCGCCGAGGCTTCGTTCGGGTTGTGCCAGGACCCAGGCGAGGATCCGTTCCCACTCTCCAGCAAAGGGATCGCGGGTGGTGCGTGGCCAATCGAGGAAGTCGGCGCTCTGGGGTCGTGCGTGATGCAGGATACAGGCAGTCGAAGTATGATGGGAGAAAGAGAAGGCGTTGACGGTACCATGCAAGAGAGTTCGCTGTAACTGCTGCACCTGGTGCAAGAGGCCGATGGGATCAAGCGCCAGGGCGATCTCACGCAATGCTTGTTTTCTCGCGCAGGATAAGGTTTCTGAGAGGAGCAGGCGTTGCAACGGCGTCTTGGCGGGGTCGTAGACGCGACACACGCGTGTTCCATCGTGATGCTTGGACTGCAGCTTCATCGATGGCTGAAAGCAATTGACATACAGATGTAGCGTTTGGTAGAGTTCGCGGAGTTGTTGGTAGGCCTGTTGCCCGGCTAGGCGATCATGTCCCACAAACTGGCGTACGATGGCGCCGTTCTTTTGTTCCACAAAACACTGGTCCTGCTTGAGGTCGGGACGCCCACGAGTGAAGGTGATCCGTTCCTGTTCACCATAGCGCACCAGCGATGCATTGATAAATTCCCTGCCATTATCAGTATCCAGCCCCAGGATCGGAAACGGAAAGAGCTGTCGTGCGTGTCGGAAGGCAGCCAGAATGGCCTCCGCGCTTTTGTAGAGCAACGGGAGGCATTCGGTCCATCCAGTGGCAATGTCCGTGAGCGTCAGGGTGTACAAGTAATGGCCCTGTAGGCGCCCACCACAGTGTGCGACCAGGTCTGCCTCCAGAAAACCGGGCTGAGCATCATCCCACTGCTGGAAGGTGCGAATGGGGATCTGGTGTTTAAGGAGCGATCCGGCTTGGGTGGTGGAAAGACCACGAGGG
>JAFMRP010000348.1 GCA_017354095.1 Ktedonobacteraceae bacterium | reverse complement strand
CTGCCCTCCCCTGGTCAAAACGCGCACGCTGCCATCTCGCGATCCGGCAACTACTTCAATATCACCATCTCCATCAATATCTGCCGCATGTACACTGGTAACCCAGTCGGTAGTGGAAAAAGACCATAGTTCGGTAGCAACCGCAAGCCCCTGCCTGAGCGCCTCCTGTAGTGGCTGAATCCCCGACTTGAATGGCTGTGAACCAGGTGAGGTGTTCTGGATGATGGTCATGAGATGGCTCCTTGTTCACATGAAATATCGTGAAAAAAACGTTTCTCTCAAAGAGACGCATAAGCAGCGCAAATTATGAAAGCTCACACTAGTATAGCACGTTTCATCACTCTTCTCATACATACTATGCCAGAAATGTGCCATTACGCGAATGAGAATTTTTACCCCGTTTCTCTGTTTCTCCTTTTTCCGTAAAAATGGCATGTTATTGTCATGGATTAGTGTACAAAACACTATGGACGCAAAATACTATTTATTCAAGAGTTGTTTTCAGCGAATCTGCAAGGCTCATATTCACTACTACTGAGCTTTGTGGTACACTGACTTTTGTACTATGTCGACGAAAAAAGACTATTCGTACATGAAAAGCATCTGTTGCAACGAGTAGAAGCATTTCCCAGGGAGGGGTCTATGCCATACGGCAATCCTTATGGAGAATCGATGAATATCCGGGAGCCAGAAAGATTCTTTGGTCGTAATGAGGCTCTGGATTATCTTTACTCGGAGATCATAGCACGACGCTGCGTCTCTATCGTCGGTACCAGGCGCGTTGGCAAGTCATCACTACTACGCTGCATCAGCCTGCCAGCTGTGCAGCAGCGCTTTGCCTCGTTGTATGATCTGGATTGCTATCTCCTGGTGTATATAGATCTTGGCGAGTTCCTTTCCAAAACCTATGACGATTTCTTTGCTGCCGTCTGCTCTCAACTCCTACAATATGCTAAAGGCCGCCTGCTTCTGGATACACCACAGGAAGAACATAGTGCGGATAGTTTCTGTGCCCTGCTCGACCAGATTAAAGAGCGAGGATTTCATACAGTGTTACTCTTCGATGCGTTCCATAGCCTCACCAGTAATACCCACTTCGATGCTCGCTTTTTCTCGTTTATGCGCGCTCAGGCCAATCATGGCAGGGTGTCCTATGTGACGGCTTCGATCACGTCGCTCGATACCTGCTGCCATCCCTATATCGAGGGCTCACCGTTTTTCAACATTTTTAATGTCTATCGCCTGGGTCCACTCAGCCACGATGAGGCGCTTGAATTGATTGCCGCGCCCGCTCAGGCCTGCGGACGCCCCTTCACCGATGAAGAGGTTTCGCAGATCCTCTCCCTCGCTGGCCGGCACCCGTTTTTTATTCAACGCGTCGCCTACTTCCTCTTCCAGGAAAAATGGCAACAAAATGGTCAGCAGCGATCGCGCAAGTTTAAACAGGAGGCATATGAAGACCTCCTGCCACATTTCAAGGAAATCTGGGAAAAGTCGCTCGATGCCCCGCAGCGCGAATACCTGCGCGAAGAGGCCCACTGGAAACATGTCAAACAGCGGCGGCTGCCAGAACTGGGCGAGGGAGCGCTGTTTCGCAAGTTTGTGCGCGATGCCTGCAATCTCAAGGCGGTTGATATCACTGTTGAGTTGTTGGAGGAGTTGCTGAAGAGCATTAATAATTCGCGCTACCTTGGCGAAAGCGAGCTGACTCACCTCTACCTGTTTGCTGTTCGCGCTCAGCATGTGATGCCGCGTACTGTCAATGAAAAAGGGGTGATTGTTCGCCAGGTTTTACAGGGAGCACGAGACTACCTGCGCCCGGAAGGAGAGCAGAGCGACACTGCCCCCGAGTGGCAGTTTTATAATATCCTCAACTATCGCTACTTCAAGGATCATATGCGCAACGAGATGCTGGCCGATCTGCTGGGGATCAGTGTGCGACAATTGCACCGGGAGCGACAACTGGCAATCGAAGCCTTGCACGAGGCGCTGCACGAGATGGAGACCATCGCTAGAGAGGAGGTGGAGTTCGAGGGCCTGTAGCGTGAGACATCTACACGGCCTTGACTTCCAGCCTCCGTTCAGTCCACTCGCGGTACGCGCGCCAGTATCTCGGATACAACTTCGTAGTTGATCGTCCCAAGCCGTTCTGCCACCGTCTCGGCGCTGAGCGCTGCTTCGCCCTGTCGCCCAATCAACACTACTTCGTCTCCGATACGCACCTCTGGCAGACCCGTGACATCAACCATGCACTGGTCCATACAGACACGCCCCAGAATGGGAGCCTCCCGCCCGCGAATGAGCACACCGCCCCAGTTCCTGGGCGTGCGACGAAAACCATCGGCATACCCTACCGGTAGCACTGCCACGCGCGTGGGCTCGCTGGTGACATATGTTTTACCGTAGCTGATACCCTCGCCCGCAGGTATGAGTTTGACCTGCGATACCTGCGTTTTAAAGGAGAGCGCGGATCGGAAACCCTCTGGTAGCCTCACTTCAGGTGAAGGGTCCAGGCCATAAATGGCGATACCAGGCCGTACCATGTCGAAATGTGCCTCCGGCAGGCTGAGCGTGGCCGCGCTGTTGGCAGCGTGGACAATCGGCGGCCGTAGCTGGTGCTCCTCCAGCTCACGCAGCACTTCTTGAAAACGCGTCAACTGCAGGTGCGCGTACTCCTGATCTCCTCCATCGGCGGTGGCAAAGTGCGTGTAGAGCCCCTCTAACTCTAGCCCCGATAGCTCTTTGATCTCTTCGATGAGCTCAATAAGGTCACCCACCTGCTCTGCCCGAATACCCAGGCGAGCCATGCCGGTGTCAACCTTCACATGCACTTTGACGGCCTTTCCCAATTCCTGGGCGGCTCGTGCTAGCTCCTGGGCCAGTTCGCTTGCGTAGAGTGTGACGGTGACGCCCAGCCGCACCGCTTCGCGCATCTGCCAGCGCGGCACGTAGCCGAAAACGAGTATCGGCGCGCTGATTCCGGCCTCGCGCAGCGGGATCGCTTCGCTGACCGTCGCTACTCCGAGCATACTGGCTCCATTGTGCAGCGCTGTGTGCGCGACCCGCAGCGCGCCATGCCCATATGCATCAGCCTTGAGGCTGACGAGCACGCGCACATTCTCCCCAACCATCGCTTTGATGTGGCGCACGTTGTTGCCAATGGCGTTGAGATCAATCTCAACCCAGGTTGGACGGTCGGCCTGCCGGAAGATGGTCTTTTTCCAGCCGGGCGTCTGGCGCACCAGCTTTTCTGGCGCCTGCCACGGGTGTGCCATCAACATTTCACTGACACGCTCCATGCGCGTCTCTTCTGAACCTTTGATCAATACGACATCTGCGGCTGCCTCGACTTCCTCCACAGGCTCTTCCAGAATGTTGCGCACGATGCGCGCGGCATCCTCGTGCGTGGAAGTGATGATGATGCGTGCTTGATCAAGGCCCGCTTGCCGCGCGGCCTCCGCCACTGTTGAGGCCTGCTCACCGCGTAGCACGAGATAGTCAACCTGCCCGGCTGCCTGCTCTCCTAGCTGGCGGTGCGCCTCTTCCGTATAGTGGCCGAGATTCAGCATGTCGCCCAGGACGGCGATGCGACGTCCACTGTCAGGTGTCAGCGCATGCAGGGTGCGCAGCCCGGCACTCATGGAGGCGGGCGCGGCATTGTGTGTGTCATCCAGCAGGCGCGAGCCCCGGATGCCCGGCAGCGGATTGAGCCGGCCCGGTAGGGGCACGGTTCGCTCCAGCGCCCACCTGATCTCTGCTTCGCTCATGCCCTGGCTACGCGCTACCTGGTACGCGGCTAGCATGGTGTTGAGGTGATGCTCTCCTAGTAGCTGTGACCTCAGTTCTATCTCTGTCTGCAGATTCCCTTCCTCTGCGACCAGCCTGCCACACAAACCCGTCTCGTTCATCTCGATCTCCGCTACCTGCGCGAAAGGCGCGACAAATGGATGCAGCGTGGCTTCTGGCTCCGGCTCCTGACTGTACTGGCTCACCAGTTCGCGAATGGCTGCGTCATCCTGATTATAGAAGAAACGCCCACCAGCAGGCAGGCTACTCAGCAGCGTTCCCATTTCGGTTGCCAGCCGCTCCAGCGAGTTGAAGTATTGCAGCCGTACAGGGCTGATGCTGGTCAGGACGCCGATCTGCGGTTGTATAATACGGCACAGATCTGCTATCTCACCGGGATGATCGCAGCCCAGCTCCATTACCGCGTACTCGTGCTGCGCCTCAAGACGTCCCAGCGAGAGCGGAATACCGAGCAGGTCGTTATAGTTTTGCCAGCTGCGAAATGTGGCAAAACGCGCGGCCAGGACGTCAGCGATCGCCTCTTTGGTGCTGGTTTTGCCCACACTACCGGTGACGGCGATGACCATAGGATGCCAGCGGGCCAGAATGTAGCGTGCATACTGCTGGAGCGCGCGCCGCGTATCCTCTACCAGGATGATGGCCACTGCTGACTCCGCCAGCAATGTGTGCGTCTTTTCGGACAGAGCATTATAGCGCCGGGCCTCTACAAGCAGTCCCGTCGCGCCCAGACGTACCGCGTCGAGCAGGTAGTCATGCCCGTCGCCACGTGCTCCCCTGATCGCTACAAATAGCTCCTCAGGCGCGATCTGGCGTGTGTCATGGCTGAAGGCCTGAAATTGGGTCTGCTGGCCTGCCTGGCTCAGCGCTCCATGGGTTGCTTCTAACAGGTGATGAAGATGGATCATAGTTACTCGTTTGCTGGTGAGATGATACTGAGCAGCCGGAGTCGCTGCTTGAAACTTCCACGCTCGTCGCGCCGTCGCTGTTGTTCGTTCCGTAGTGCTTCTGGGCCGATGCCGCTCAGGTCCATCAACGCGCCCATTACCTCGCACAGGTCGGCCAGTTCTGTGAGCAGGTGCTCCTCATTGGCGGAAGCCGCCTCCAGCGCCTCCTCAACCAGTTTTTCCTGGAGAGCCTGCCGGTACTCTTCCTCGCCCATTATCTCCAACGTGCAGTCATAACCGTCCTGGCGTATAATCTCAGGAACGCGATCTCTGATTAATTTACGATATTGCGTTTGCTGCATGTATCTCTCTTTCTCTTCATGTAGCTGTTTGTCCGACAGCGGCATCTGCTAACCCGGCGTCCGCTTGTCCCCCCGCCAGCGGCACCGAAAGTCAAACTAACACGTATTGCATGCTGCCAACCAATCTGATCATCCCCTTGAGCTCCATCGTGGTCAGAGTCGCGGCAACCGTATTGGCCGCCAGGCCCGAGCCACGAATCAACTCATCGATGTGGACCGGCTCATAACCAATCAGACCAAGCAGGCTCCGCTCCTCGTCATTCTCCGGGAGAACCGCTTGGGCTTCTGCGTGCTGGGGCAACATGAACAGGTTCAGGCTGCTCAAGATATCGTTCACGCAGGTGACCGGGTGCGCCCCATCCTGGATAAGCTTGTTCACGCCGCCCGCGCTGGGTGAGAAGATCCCGCTCGGCACGGCGAACACTTCGCGGTTCTGAACTAGTGAATTGTTATACAGTTGGTCACTAGTTTGGATAAATGCTGCTGGAAAGAGCCAGCGCTCCGCAAGAAAACTTGCAGCTTCCTGCTTTCTCTGTGGCGTAGCTAATTCGTTAGCTAATGCAATTGCCTGTTCTGGGTATTGCCATGCATTTATATCTGCCCAGCACATATTTCCAGGGAAGCCAGTTGCGACATTTGTTCTTGGGCGGGTTATCTGAAGCTCTTTTGCCATCTTTCTGATATTCAACCAGGACCGGTCCGGCAGACATCGCATAATTTCTAAGCGATCACTATTAGGATACATCTTCCGTACAATCTGTTTTTCCTCCTCTGTAAACTTGCCTACTCGTATGGGGAGGTTTCTCCAGATTATACAGACATCAGGCCGCTCAAGTAAAGAAACCGATTCAGACCATTTAACCGTTAG
>JAFMRP010001414.1 GCA_017354095.1 Ktedonobacteraceae bacterium | reverse complement strand
CCATCACTCCCGCGTGCGTTCTATACACGCCCCACGCTGCAGGTCGCCCGCGCCTTGCTGGGTACCACACTGGTACATCAACTGCCATCGGGAGAACGGGTGGGCGGTCGCATTGTCGAAACCGAAGCCTATGCGGGGCAGTATGATCCAGCCTCCCATACCTATCGCAATAAGCGTACCGCGCGCAACGCCATCTGGTATGAGGAGGGCGGACATGCCTACGTCTATACCATTTATGGCATCTATGTCTGCCTGGGCATCATCACCGAAGCGGAAGGCATTCCCGGCGCCGTCTTGATCCGCGCCCTAGAACCCACCCTTGGGGTGAACCTACTGGCACGCCAGCGAGACCACCTTCCCGCGGTGCGCACAGAACGTCTCTGTGCCGGTCCGTCCAAGCTCTGCATCGCTATGCAGATTGACCGGCGCTGCCATGGGCTGGATCTGTGTGGGCAACAGCTCTTCCTACAAGAAGCGGAGGAAGCGGTCGGTGTCGAGGATATCGTCTTTGGGCCACGCATCAACATCGATTACGCCGGAGCAGGAGCGATCTTCGCCTGGCGCTATTACCTCCGGCAGAGCCCAGCCATCTCGAAAAAACCGTATGAACCGCTACGGGCCTGGAGAACCACCGGCTATCCCAGCCAGCGGCAATTGCAACCGCTTGATCTCGTGGCCCATCTGGCTCAGAAGGAGGAAGAAGTCACCATGCAGCAGGACACCCCGCAGCAGTTCTCGTCCCTCCCTAAGATCGAACTGCATCTGCATCTCGAAGGGATGATGCGCCTCCACACGCTCCGCGTCCTGTGTCATCAGAATCGCCAGCCGCTCCCGGCGCATCTGCAGCAGGATGAAACCACCACGTTCGGAAGCTTTGATGAGTTTGTGTATACCTATCATCTGCTCGGTCAGGCCCTGGCGCGGGAACAAGATTTTGCGCTCTTGATGGTGGACGTGGCGGATTATCTCAAACGCAACCAGATTCTGTATGCCGAGATCTCCTGGACGCCGTTTCTCTACCTCAATCGTGGCTTGCGTTTTGAGGCTGTGATGGCCGTCCTCAATGAGGCATTAGAGACGCACGGGATTGCCGATCGCGTGCAATGGCTCATCGACATCCAGCGAGACCATGGGCTGGAAGCCGGGGCATGGGTCTATCAGCAGGTCTGTGCCGCGCGCAGCGAGCTCCAGATCGCGGGTGTTGGTCTCACCGGGCAGGAAGCTGGCTTTCCACCGGCCGAGTACCACACGCTGTTCCAACAAGCCCGCGATCACGGACTAGGAACCACCGCCCATGCCGGGGAATATGGCACACCCAAGGATATCTGGCAGTGCATCGAACACCTGGAGGTGAGCCGGATCGGGCACGGCATCCGCGCCGTCGAAGATCGCGCGCTCTTGCAGCAACTCAAAGCGCGACAGATCCACCTGGAGCTGTGCCCCACCAGCAACGTCAGACTCCAGCGGGTACCAACCTACTCGACGCATCCCATCCAGGCCCTGTGGCGGGCTGGCATCGCGCTGGGGATCAATACCGACAATCCCGGTCTCTTCCGTATGGATCTGGCCGAGGAGTATGCCCGGGTCATGGCGCATTGCGGCTTTTCGCTGCATGACGTCTGGCAGACCCTCCAGCACAGCGTACAGGCGGCGTTTCTTGCTCCCAAGCGCAAACGGACCCTCCTGCACCAGCTGGACGCCGCATGGCACAGGGCACTGACATCAGGGCCCACCGCCGAGCACGACAAGGCGCCTCCAGCGTAACCGGAGGACCTACGGTACGTTGGACGATCGGGATGGAACAGGCAGCATCAATGCAAGAAGGAACGGCACGCCATGCATCCACCCCGGAGAAGACCAACGATCCGAAGCATGACAAGGGATGATCCCTTTTGAGGGAAAGGAAGACACTAGCGATGCCCATTATTTGCGTAGAGGGCAGCCTGGGGGTGGGGAAAACCACCCTGGTGCAGCGCGTTGC
>JAFMRP010001413.1 GCA_017354095.1 Ktedonobacteraceae bacterium | reverse complement strand
GGATGGGGATTGCAGGCGGCTCGCTGTCGATTGAGTCGCGCCGGGTCGAGCCAGAAAAAGACGCGAGCATTGAGAAGCGCGTACCATTCGGATGGAGCGATGCCGATCAAGCAGGTGGCCAGGGCCGCCGGAGGCATGGGCCGCTGATCCCGTAGCTGAACACCGTTCGGGAGTTCGGTATGCGTCAATCGCTGGTGCTTCTCTAGTCGTTCCCGGTCCTCTCCGAGGATGCCGGCGAGATCCAGCAGAGTGCTGGCGCTGTGCAGTCCGTCCCGCTGGATCGCTGGCCAATTGGCAGCTTCAGCCATATGGTAGAGAGAGGGAAACTGAATCACTTCTTATTCATCGGCTTTCTAGCTTCAAGAACTCCGCTCGATGATGGCACTTGCAAAGCAACGTCGCGTGGCTCTAAGTGCGATCGAATCTCCTGTTCATGCATTTCTCCCCAGTTCGCGATGGCTGCGATTACTGGTTCGAGCGTTTTGCCAAAGGCGGAGAGTGTATACTCCACTTTGGGGGGAACCACAGGATACACCTTCCGTGTAATCAGCCCATCCGCTTCCAATTCACGTAACTGCTGCGTGAGCATCTTATCGGTAATATCGGGTAACATCCGTTTCAACTGACCAAACCGCATGGTTTGGTAGCGATACAATTTCCATAACAGACGCGGTTTCCACTTTCCAGCCATTAATGCCAGTCCAGCATCGACGGGACACTGAAAGAAGCGGGCTTCAACCGGTGTGCTCATACTTTCCTCCAGGGGAGTATCTACCTTTTTTGTGCGTTCTTGTTTTCAAGATAGCTCAATGGTATGCTTGTGTCAAGCCGGCGCGTATCACAGAGAGAGTGAGGAGGTCATCATTCGTCCTCGCTTTTCCTCAAAGGAATGAGAGTCATGTCAAAAGAAACATCTGCTGAAACATCGAGAGAACGAGACACGAGTGCAAGACACGCCCCAGAGCAAGCCGAAGAGACATGTTGCCCGATCATAGAATTGCGTCAATATCTTCACCACCCAGGGAGACGCGATGCGTTCATTGCCTTATTCGATAGCTATTTCATTGAAGAGCAAGAGCACTATGGTGCGTTCATCCCCGGTCAATTTCGCGACCGCACCAACCCTGATCGCTTCGTCTGGTTGCTTGGGTTTGCCGATATGCAAACGCGACGGACAGCGTTGCACGATTTCTACCAGGTGAGCCCACTCTGGCAAGCACATCGAACAGCGGCTAACGACACGATCAGTGATGTAAGCAACGTTCTCTTGCTCAGGCCAGCTCGCATCGCCACTGGTTTTTGCTTTGATCCGACAAACCGCCCGATGAGGGACGCGGAAGATCTGGCAGGAGGGGTCATCATCGCGACCATCTACACGTTTGATGCACCAGTTGATCCGCGATTCGTAGATTTCTTTGAAAACTCCATGATCCCTCTGCTGCGCTCGGCAGGAGCGACGCTTTTGGGACACTTCGTGACCGAACCAGTCGAGAACGCCTATCCAGCACTGCCAGTACGCGAAGGGGAAAACGTCTTCGTCTGGTTTGCTTCGTTCGCGGATGAGGCAGCTTCTCGAAGCTATCATGCCGCTCTGACACACCATCGGGAGTGGATCACCTTCATTGTTCCCGCCCTACACATGTGGGGAGCGAAGCTGGAAGAGACGTTGGAATTGCTCCCAACGAGACGTTCACTCTTGCGCCATCATGCACAAGAGCAAGCAACGAGGAAGGACGTTAGAGCATGACCTTTCAACTTCCAGATGACAGCACCCCTTTTGGGAAAAGTGTACGGCGTCGCGTGCATGAAGAGTATCTCATCTGGCTGACCACAGTGAATACGCGCGGGATGCCTCAGCCCACACCCGTCTGGTTTTGGTGGGATGAGACTGTATCCAATTTTTTGGTCTATAACCTGGCTCATGCCAGACGCCTGGATTTTGTGCGCCGGAATTCCCAGGTGGCGCTGCATTTTGATGGCT
>JAFMRP010001412.1:826-1981 GCA_017354095.1 Ktedonobacteraceae bacterium | reverse complement strand
GGTTCTCCTGGAGCGTCAGGCCCACGACAATGGGGAAACTCGGACTCGAATACCGTAGGGCGTTGGTCACATAGTTCGTGAGTACCTGGCGAATACGGTCCGGATCGGCCAACACCGTGATCGTGGCCTGTTCCGGGAGGACAAGTTGCAGCGTGCGACCAGGAGCTGTTAGGCGCAGATCCTCAATTGTGGTCTTGACAATGCTGATCACATCACAGCGTTGTACCTCCAGTTTCATCGTGTTCGTCTGAATGCGAGCAATATCGAGCAGATCGTTGATGAAACGGGTTTGGATATCGACCTGTCGAGCTGCGTCTATCAGACGTTCTGAGAGCGTCTCAAGGAAGCTGCGCATCTCAGGAGCAAGATGGGACTGAGTGGAGCGCAGGCGCTGCTCCTTGCGTTGCAAGAGTTGAAATATCCCTTTGAGTGCCGTTAGTGGGGTTTTCAACTCATGGCCCGTCATGCCCAAAAAGAACTGTGTTTGCCGTTCCATCTCCTTCTGGGCAATCAGATCCAGAGCAAACGAGAGAATCAATGAAGAGGAGGGATGTTCTGGATGCATGAGGGTTCCTCCTACCAGAACGGGAACCTGCTTCCCCGCTTTTGTTTGATAGATCGTTTCAAACGGCTGATACGTGCCAGTTGCCAGCAGTTCTTCCCTAGCTTGCTTCTCTCTCGCCTGGTGCTCGCTGGGCGTCAGATCCTCCAGGCGCAGGTTCGTCGTGGCCACATCCTCTCGCGTTGCCTCGATGAGCGAGAGGAACTGGTCATTGGCTTCAAGAATAGTTCCCTCCTGATCATGTACCATGATGCCAAGCAGATTCGCGTCCATAAAATGGCGGAAGCGCGCTTCGTTCTCACGCAGAGCCTCTTCCGCGTGCTTGCGTTCCGTGATATCTCTTACATAGAGGGCAAGACCCTCCTTCGTCGGATACACATGCGTTTCAGACCATGTGCCTATCTGTGGAGCGAAGTACTCAAAACAGGTGACTTGTTGCGTCTCCATCGCCGTGCGCAGGTGTTGCTCAAAAAGAGTTCCACGCAACGGTGGTCGGACCTCCCACAAGGATTGGCCCAGCAACGTTGCCCAGTTGAGACCTGTTAGGGTCTCAAGTCGGCGGTTCGCATAGGTGATGTGCCACGCACGATCGA
>JAFMRP010001412.1:0-816 GCA_017354095.1 Ktedonobacteraceae bacterium | reverse complement strand
TGGTACTTTCGAGAATCTGTGTGATCTGTTCCTCAGTGGCTTTGACTTCGGTAATATCCAGAGCGGAACCAATTAAATGACGTGACTGGCTGGGAACATCCGCCAGGTATTGTAATCGGCTGATCATCCAGCGTAAGCTCCCATCAGGCCGGGTGATCCGAAACTGGATATTGTGAGGGCCAGGCTCGGCGCGCGCATGGGTTTTGACCTCCTCAATCTGTGCACGATCCTCAGGATGGACCAGTGCCAGGAAACGTTCAAAGGTGACCGGATCATCAGGTGAAAGCCCATATAGCTGTTTCCATTGTTCCGTTGCCACAAAGTGTTGTGTGCCCAGATCATACCGCCACAAACCAACGCCGGACAGCTCCAGCGCCAATTGGATCTGGGCATCGTTCATGTGTTCCAGCGTGATATCGGTGCCACTTACCACGAGTTCACACACCGTTCCAGAAACGGTGCAGACCGGAAACAGGAGCAAGCGCATGAGACGATAGATCCCATCGTTTCGGCGAATATGACAGGTATGCTCAAGGGCGTGATCGTTGGCAAGAGGGTGGGCGAGGAAAGCTTTCAGGTCAGGTTGATCGATTGGATACACCGCATCAAGCCAGCCGTTCCCGCAAGCATCACGCTCCTCCTGGCCGGTGAAGGAAAGCCAACTGTGGCTGATATCATCCATCATGCCAGTTGAGGAGAGAATCCAAAAGAGATCCGCCGTCCCTTGAATCACCGCCAGAAATCGATCGGTTGGCATGAGGGGCTGCGGCAATCGTGTTTTTCCCTTAGGATCAGGTATATGAGAAAGAGACATGA
>JAFMRP010001411.1 GCA_017354095.1 Ktedonobacteraceae bacterium | reverse complement strand
TCCTTGCCGCCAGATGACGCGAAGCGGAGGCACGTCAGATTCCTTGCAGACGGCCTGGGCGCGTAGCGCCAGATGCGCGAGCATCGTTGGCCGTCCGGACAAGAGACCCGGCGTTGGGAGTCGGAATACAGAGGACAGCCGGCTTATTTGTGCAGAGAAAAGTCGTTACGGGCTTGCAGATCTTCAGGTAATAGTACGGAAATCTGATCTCAGTTGGCAGTGGCACACAACTGTGTTACAATGCGTTGGGGGTAGCAGCTTTTTCACATACCTGTAACCAGTACGTCCTGCTGGACCTTCTATGGAGCAGCTATATCAGCAATTCAGGAGCACAATGAAGAAAGTATTGGTTATCGATGACAACCCAACCATCGTTGAACTTGTGAGGTACGCCGTCAGCTTACAAGGTTCGTACGAAGTCGTAGTTGCATATGATGGGGTGCAGGGCTTGGAGCGTATCTATGAAGAGAAACCGGATTGTGTCATTATAGACGTGAAGATGCCTCGCATGGATGGGTATCAACTGGTACGCTGCCTGCGCGGAGACCCGCGCACAGCCGATACTCCACTAATTATTTTAAGTGCGATGACTCGCGAAGAAGATCAGATGACCGGATTGCTCTCTGGCGCGGATGAATACCTGACCAAACCGTTTAAGCCAACTGCCCTGAACTCCGCTATCGAGCACGTGTTACGCTTAACGCCAGACGAACGACGCTACCGTACAGATCTTCTATCGCGATCACCAGAAGATAATGAATAATATTGTAGACGAGAAAAATATGCAATTCCCGAGAGCTGGTGGCATTGCGTAGCTTACATATTTTTTTTGTTGATAACGATCCACATACACACGAAAAAATACAACAGGCGTTGGGTGGCGAGTTTGTTGTTCAGTCCTTTATATCTGTTGCCGCAGCCCTGGCACGCCTGGATGTGGATGTACCGGATATTTTAATCTCAGAAGTTGTGGTCGGTCGGGAGGATGGACTGGAACTGTGCCGCTATGTACGCGCCACCCCTTCCTTACGTTACCTGCCTGTCATGCTGCTCACATCTCGCTCGACACTGCAAGACAAAGTCGCCGGCTTTGATGCCGGCGCCGATGACTATGTCATAAAACCATTTGATGCGCACCATTTACAGGCGCGCATCAGATTGTTGTCCCGTATTAAACGCCTTGAGCAGCGTTTACAGGTCTATCCGGGGAAGTGACAGGCGGCGAAGTGATTCTTCTGCTTCTCTTCTAGTTGCGGAATGACTTCACGGCAGATCGCCTGCGCTTTCCAGCACCGCGGATGGAAATTACAACCGCTGGGAGGATTGACAGGACTGGGCACATCCCCTTCCAGAATGATGCGCTTGCGGCGCGCCTCAATCTCAGGATTAGGCACCGGCACCGCCGAGAGCAGCGCCTGCGTGTAGGGATGTAATGGCGCCTCGTAGAGCGTTTCGCTCTTCGCCAGCTCTACAACACGCCCCAGATACATGACCGCTACGCGATCACTGATATGCTTGACCACCGAGAGATTATGAGCCACGAAAAGATAGGTCAGACCGAACTTCCCTTGCAGATCCTGCATCAAATTCAACACCTGCGCCTGGATTGATACGTCCAGCGCCGAAACCGGCTCGTCCGCTACGATAAATGACGGTCGCAGCGCCAGAGCACGCGCAATACCAATACGCTGGCGCTGGCCACCGCTGAACTCGTGCGCGAAACGATTCATATAGAATGGGTTAATGCCCACCACTTCCAGCAGCTGCGCAACTTCTTCGCGAATCTCCTTGGCATTGCTGCTCCTGAAATTTTCCAGTGGCTCGGCCACAATCTGCCCTACGGTGTAGCGCGGATCCAGCGAACTGTAAGGGTCCTGGAAGACCATCTGCATGTCTTCGCGCTTTCTACGTATCTGGTCCGACGAAAGCCTGGTCAACTCTACTCCGTCCAGCTTGACGCTGCCAGCCGTAGGCTTGATAA
>JAFMRP010001410.1 GCA_017354095.1 Ktedonobacteraceae bacterium | reverse complement strand
TGTAAAGCAAGCTGTAGCTACTTATCTGCAACAAGAACAGATTGATTTTGACATTGAGCAGCTACCAATAGATCTACGCTTCTCGGCACAGAGCAGCTTTGGCGACTATTCGATGCCGGTCATGGCATGGGCGAGCAAAAAGATGCTGAGCCGGCCACCATTTCCGCTCGCGGAAGCTCTAGCGAGCATACTACGCGATAACAAATCCTCCCTGATCCAGGAGATCACCGCCACCAAACCAGGTTTCCTCAACTTTCGTCTCAACCAGCCCGAAGTTGGCAAGGCGATCATGCGGCGTGTGCTGGAAGCCGGCCCCGACTTCGGTCGCAACAACGTTGGCAGCGCCACCAAGGTGGTTGTTGAGCACACCGCCATCAACAGCAACAAAGCGGCGCACGTTGGTCACCTGCGCAACTCCTGCATCGGTGATACGGTTGTGCGCATGCTGCGTTCACAGGGCTACCCGGTAGAAGCGCAGAACTACATCGACGACTCGGGCGTGCAGGTAGCCGACGTCGTAGTAGGCTTTACTCTGATGCAGAAGGGGCTGCTGAAGCTACCTGAAGGGAACGCGCCGCTGCCGGGCGAATCGTTCGACTACTTTTGCTCGCGTGTCTATGTCGCGGTGGGCAGGCTATACGAAGACAAAGAGTCAGAAGAGGGGAAGCAGGCCGTAGCGCTGCGGCGGCAGGTTCTGCACGCGATTGAGCATGGTGAAGAGCCGGAGAGCGGTCCCGATTACCCGACGATGGCTGCCGATCTTTCGCACCAGATCGTTCAGGCTCACCTCAAGACGATGGCGCGCCTGAATATTCCTTATGATCTGCTGACATGGGAATCGGCCATTTTGCAGGCCGGCCTGTGGCAGCATACCTTTGCCATGCTGCGCAAACACAATCTGCTGGAGCAGCCAGAAAGTGGTCCCGCCGCCGGCTGCTGGATTCTGCCCTTTGGCGACAGTGAAGAGAGTGAGTCGCAGGACGAAGAAAATGAGCGCATGCAGGATAAGATCCTGGTCAGAAGCGACGGCACCGCCACCTACACGGCCAAGGATATCGCCAACCACCTGTGGAAATTTGGCTTGAGTGATGATCCTGAGATCGGTGTCCAGTTTCACTATGCGCCCTGGGGAGTGCAGCCGAATGGGCACATGCTCTGGACCATGCGAACGCCCGCAGATGCCGCTCCAGGCGGAGAAGAGGTTGATCCACGGCGCTTTGGTCATGCACGGCGCGTCATTAACGTCATCGATGTGCGCCAGTCCTACCCGCAGCAGGTCGTGGGCGAGAGCCTGCGCCGCCTGGGCTACACCGAGCAGGCCGACAACTTAACGCATATCGGCTACGAGGTAGTGACACTCTCGCGGGCCACTGCCGCCAGCCTGGGCATTGACACCTCAGATGGGCGAGCCTTCTACGCCATGTCCGGGCGCAGAGGCATCGAGATCAAGGCCGATGACCTGATCAACGCGGCAGTTGAGCGCATGCTGGAGGCTCGCAAACAGGAGAACCGCGGTGACCTCTCCGAGGAGACAGCTTCGATCCTGGCGGCTTCGGCGATCCGTTACTTTATGATCCGCTTCAATCTGAATCAGATCATCGCGCTAGATATGGACGAGGTACTACGTCCTAATGGCGATACTGGCGTCTATCTGCAGTATGCCTACGCGCGCGCCAACAGCATCCAGCGCCGCCTGCAGGATGCTGGCTACACCCTGCCAGAGCTGTTGGAACAGCTACCGGAACGGCTCGATCAGAGCGAGTGGGAGCTGCTGCGCCACATCGACGCTTATCCGCGCCGCCTGCAGGAAGCGGCGGAACAGCTCTCGCCTCCGCTAATCGCCGCTTACGCCTATGATCTGGCAGCGCACTTTAGCGACTTCTACGAGCACACGCCGCCCATTCTCAAGGAGACAGACGAGCGCACCAAAGCGTTCCGCGCGCGGCTGGTGCAAACGACGTTGCAGGCCATGAACAATGTC
>JAFMRP010001409.1 GCA_017354095.1 Ktedonobacteraceae bacterium | reverse complement strand
CCCAGGCCTTATTTCTTCTGCGATGACCTGGAACTGATGGGGGCGCCCTTCTACGTGATGGAGCGGCGCAGGGGCGTCGTGGTCAACACAGATTTCCCGGAGGGCGTGACGCCGACGGAGGATCTCTGCCGGCGTCTCTCGCTGGCGACCGTTGACGCGCTGGCGCGGATACACAGCATCGACTGGCGCGCGACAGGTCTTGACACCTTTGGTTATCCAGAGGGCTTCCTTGCTCGCCAGGTAAAGGGCTGGATCGAGCGTTATTTTCGCGCGCAGACCGACGAGATCCCTCAGGTTGAGCCATTGGTGTGCTGGCTCAGCGAGCATATCCCTTCCAGCCCGGCTCCCACGCTGATCCACAATGATTTCAAGCTCAATAACATGCTGCTGAACGGGCACGATTTGACACGGATCGAAGCCGTACTCGACTGGGAGATGTCCACTATTGGTGATCCGCTCTTTGATCTCGCGGTAACGCTCTCCTACTGGGTGAATAGCCGGGACCCGGAGGAACTGCAGACCGTGCTGCCGGCGGTGACGGGGATGCCGGGCTTTCTTGATCGAGAGCAGTTTATGCAGCGCTACGCGGAGAAAAGCGGGCGCGATCTCTCCTCCATGCATTTCCATATGACGTTTGCCTATTTCAAGCT
This sequence comes from Ktedonobacteraceae bacterium, assembly GCA_017354095.1. Lineage (GTDB taxonomy): Bacteria > Chloroflexota > Ktedonobacteria > Ktedonobacterales > Ktedonobacteraceae > Bu33. The sequence goes on along the minus strand of JAFMRP010001409.1, from coordinate 1,332 downwards.
AGCCGTCATTATCGCGCAGATTTACGTGCGCTGGAAACGAGGGCAGACGCGGGATGAGCGCTTCGCCGTTTTCGGTGAGCGTGTGCGCAGCCTAATGGTCTATGCGGCGAGCCTCGCTGAGCGGGGACATCTTTAGCCACGTTTATACAAGCTGGTCGGTGAGTCTTCCCATTGCGACCAGCCAGCGCGCGAACTCAAGCCTGCGCTGTGCCGCTGGACTGGGCCAGGGGTCTGCTCGCACGTATTTCTGGCGCAGCTTCATGAGCCGGTGGGTTTCGTGCGCATTGAAGCCCACCTGGCGTAACATTGCCTGTGCTTCCTTGTGGTCCATGTGGCTCTGCCTTTCGAAGCCCTGGGGTTGTCTATAATAGACACGCACGCGGAGGCTTTTTAGATGACACTGTTTATCACGGACATACACAGAGAAATTTTCCCGCGTACACAGCCAGACGGTATTGTGCGTGGGGAGACAAAGGTCACCGCAGGTGTTGAACCTTTGTGGCTATAGAGCGTAATATTGGTTAGGAAGATGATTTCTTTGAAAGGCAGAGGGCACTCGCATGAGTACAAATCCTTACCAGACAAATCCTTACCAGGGGGGGAGTTCCGATCAATCCGATCAATATGGTGGTTATAGTGGAACTCCTTCGACCGGCTCGCAGCAGAGCCAGGACTACCAATATGGCCAGCAGAGCGCGCCGGATTCGAGTTACCAGTATGGCCAGTATAGCCCGCCAACCGGTGCCACGGGCCAGCAACAGCAGCAACAGCAACAACAACAGCAATATAGCTATCAGCCGCCTCGTAGCGCTCAGGATCGTCAGGAACCGGGTGCTATCACCAAGTCGTCCCGCCAGGGCGCCCTCATCAGCTACCTGCTGGGACCTTTCAGCGGGCTGGTGTACTTTTTCATCCTTGGGCGCAAGGATCGCTTTGTGCGTTTCGCCGCCGCGCAATCAACGGTTTTCTTTGGTCCGGTGATCGCCGTTTATATCGTTTTGAAAATCATCTCGGTGATTCCTGTGCTGGGCTTTCTGCTGGGGGGAGTTATCGGCTTTGTGACCGGGATTTTGTCCATAGTGGCGGGCCTGGCCTGGGTTTTCCTGATGTTCATGTCGTATCGCGGCGTCAAAATCCGGCTGCCCTACTTTAGCGACTATGCTGATCGTATGATCGATCGCTTCTCGAAGTAGTCTGGAGGGCAGCCCCTTAGGCTGCCCTCGTGCCACCGTGCATCTCTACATGCGCCCGGAGAAGAGCACCGCGCTATGCAGTACCTTGCCGGTGGGATCGCAGATCTGGACGCGATGCTGGATGAGCAGGCTGCGCAGT
>JAFMRP010000347.1:4700-5931 GCA_017354095.1 Ktedonobacteraceae bacterium | reverse complement strand
AAGGAAGGCGTGGCTCTACTGAAGTAGAGCCACGCTTCTCGCTTTATTACTGCTTTTCCACCTTCACTTATCACTTCCCTGTTCCAGTGTCCGGCATGAAGCAACAACGGGACAAACGCCGTTCATCAGAGGAAGATCGTGACCGTTCGGGTTCCTTGAACAGACGGTTGTCCATCATCACGCTCAGCGATCGTCAGCGTAACGGTGAAGGTGCCAGTCCGACTGTAGGTGTGGGACCCCGACACGGAGAAACTGTTGCCAAACACATTCTTCCTGACGGTTCCCTGCGTCGTCGTATTATCTCCCCAGGCAATGGTGGCCTGGAAGTCAGAGGCATCTGCGAAGGGATTGGCATCGGTGAACGTTGCCGACAGGGTCGCGGTGCGCAGAAGCGCCGATACGGACATGCTGTTCAACGTCAAGGGGGCATCGCTGACCGTCGCTGTGCCAGAACCAGTGATCTGGTGCCCGCTCGTATCGCTCACCGTCACGGTCAAAGGATAGCTGCCTTCTTCGGTATAGGTGTGGCTGCCGTTCACCGTGAAGGTGTTGCCGCTCACCAACACCGTCCCGCTCGACGACGGCGTGCCATCGCCCCAGCTGATGGTCGCAGTGAAGGGTCCCGTGATTCCGGTGAAGGTTCCGCTTGCCACCTGCCCACTGAAGGGGGCTCCCTCAACGGAGGTAATGGTGAGCACCGTGATCGTTAGCGGAGCGGTGACCGTCGCCATGCTGGTGCTGGTCGCGCTATGTCCGTTCGTATCAACCACCGTCACCGTCAGCAGGAAGTTACCCGAGTTGGCATAGGTGTGCGTGCCGGTGACCGCGAAGGTTCCACTCCCAGTAACCGTGACGGTTCCCAGCGTTGTGTTGCCGTCACCCCAATTGATGATGGCGCTGAAAGGACCGCTGAGACCAGCAAAGGTCCCCGTCGCCACCTGTCCATTGAAGACAACCCCCGCGAGCGCTGAGATGTTCTGGGCGGTCAGTGCCAGTGGCGGTTGGACGACAGCCTGCCCGGTGCTCTGCGCGCTGCGAGTATCCTCGGTGGCGCTGACCGTCAGCGTGAAGGTGCCTCCCTGGGTATAGGTATGGCTACCACTCACCGTCAGCATGCTGCTACTGCCACTCACCATGCCAACAGTTGCAGGAGAACCATCACCCCAGTTAATCAGCGTGGTGGTATCTGCAGCCATGGTCGCTCCACTGATCGAGGCGACGGCTCCGCTAA
>JAFMRP010000347.1:0-4690 GCA_017354095.1 Ktedonobacteraceae bacterium | reverse complement strand
GCACATTCGCGGTCGCCGAGATGGTATTGGCTTGCACAACCAGTGGAGGTTGGACCAGCGCTTGCCCGACACCCTGAGCATGAAAGGTTCCCTCATCGGCGTTCACTGTCAGTGGGAAGGTTCCTGGAGAGGCATAGATGTGTGTCCCACTCACCGTCAGCGTGCCGTCAGGATTGGCTATCACTGTTCCTGATGTAGGAGGCGTGCTATCACCCCAGTCGATGGCGGCTGTGGTGTCGCTCGCGCTATTGGCATTGCTGATGATGGCCACAACCCCGCTAAAGGGAACGGTGGCAACTGGTTGAATGGTGGCCGCCTCTACCACCAATGGTTCTCGCAACAGCACCGAGATCGTGTTATCTCCTAAGTTAGCGGTGGCAATATCAAGCCTGCCATCGCCTGTGAAATCGCCCACCGCCACGACGGCGGGAGTTGAGCCAACGGAGTAGGTCTGTTGCGATTGGAAGGTGCCATCTCCATTGCCCAGCAACACTGAGATCGTGTTATCAGAAGAGTTGGCAGTGACGATGTCCAGAAAGCCATCACCTGTGAAATCGCCTACTGCCACTCCGAGGGGAGCTGAGCCAACAGGGAATGGTGACTGAGTGAAAAACTAGCGGATCTGCTGCCACCTCTTGTGTTCCTATCGTTTCCCTGGCATGAGCGACACCAAGGAGCAGACTCAATCCGGTGCTTTTGACGTGCACCATCTGCGCTATGCCTTGTCTTGTGTTCTGCTCTTTGAACGCGGTTCTCAGTTCTTTCATCTTCAACCTCTTCCACTTTTTTCTGCAAGAACAGTGCCCTCACCTGAAGAGGGCATGGATCTACTCAAGACACTCTGTAGCAACGGTTACTTTCGGCGAGCTTCTTTCTCCTCCTTTCGATGACTGTGTTATCTACACAGCTTATACTATAATTATGCAATATTTCTAAGTAAAATGCAATAATATATTAAATATATGAAATAAATTCGATACATGTTTTTCATACAAATGTATATCAGTATATGCCATAGCATCGTCATTCGAAATGGTCAATTGGCTCACTCAACGGATCATCGCTTCCGTTTAATGATTCTGCGTGAGAGAGATGAGAGGTACAAATCAAGAATCGTGTATGAAAAATAATACATGCAAATAGCCCAGCGCTCTACAGCGTCGAGCCAGTTTAGGCAACTCTCATTGGCTCGACGCTGCCAATAAGGTGCTCATTGAGCGACTTTCTCTGGCCAAACAATCTCTGTTGATAAAGTGCAATGTGCCCTAACGTTGTCAATTTCTTGCGCGGGCCTAATAGGCCTATATAGAAAGGGATCTTGCCGTGTTCGTGCTCGAAACGAGCCTTCTTTGCAGGTATCGCGCCAGGATGCGATTTTTGGCGTAGAGGAAATCCTACCACTCCTACCTACTCAAGGGCCTTCTCGGTCATCTCAGCGCGATGAGTTTGCAGCCTCCCGACAGTTTTCTGGAATGCCGTTTGATAGGAAATCCATTGTTCCCAGTACAGCAAGACGCTGTACCACCAGTACGACGGCACTGGCAGTGTTGCCATACACATGATCATAAGGTAAGCAAGGGGGTGTTACTGAGGTTCATCAGACCCGTCATTAAGAGTGGAAGACCCCAACTAATCTACCTTAGTTCAGGTTCAAAGGGCTCACTTTGGGAGGGTTGTATTTCTATGAACACAAGCGATGACGAGGATCATTTGACCCCAGAGGAACGTGCGTTTGCGCACCTGGTCAGCGAGCGTCTCGATCTGTTTGCGCTGCCCACACCCCCGGACCACCTCACTCCTCGTATGGCGCAGATCGCGTTGCGGCGACTGATTCACCTTGATCAGCAACTCGGACTAGAGACGATGAAGGTCATGATGGGCGTTCATCGCTTGGATGAAGCACTGGGAAGACAGATGGTGGACTTCATACCCAAATACTTCGGTCCCTATCAGGGCGAGATCAAAGCGATCATTGATCAGTTAGAGGGTATGGCACACGAACACGATGATTACGATTGACGGAAGCGTCTTCCTAGCTGTATCGTCTTCCCATCCTATATATATCAAGAGAGAAAGAGGCTCAGTCGTATGACACGTCACATAGATCTCGATCAGATGCTTTCTCGTGAAGAACCATTACCGCGTCAGGCTTACGCGCTCACTCCGGCTCAGCCACAGCACCTCTCTCCCTCTGATGTGAGACAGGTCTATCACTGTGCTGTTCCGCAATGCCCGCATCTGGTTCACCTGCCTGCCGACGGCGTGATTATCGCCTGGCTCGACGAGAAAACAGGCAAGAGTGGAAGCTGGAAGACCCATGTTGCCTACCATTCCACGGTGCTCTCCCTGCGCGAGACCCTCCAGACCCACGGATACGATCTGCTGGACGACCTCTCAGATGACGCGCGCTACGCTAGTTACCTACTGATTGTGCAGGGCTGGGCTGGATCACGAGCGACCAATTCACACCATAAGGCCCCTGTTAGCGCCTCAACCTATAACCACCGCCTGGCCACTATCTCCAGTTTCTTCGACTATGCCAAACGCATGCGGCTCTATCGCGGTGACAACCCAATCGATGCCATTGCCCGCCGTAAGCTCGGCGACCAGAAAGGTGCCAAAGCGCTGGATATGGTCGAGATGCGCAAGCGGCTCGCACGGATTGATCGAGCAAGTGACGCTGGCCGGCGCGATTATGCGCTGCTTTCGGTCGCGTTGCAAACGGGAAGCCGGGTGCAGGCCCTCGCCGATATGCGCGTGCGTGATCTCACCTGGTCCGGCGATCGTCTCACCATCCACTTTCCACGCACTAAAGGTGGCGAAACCGACGAGAAGGAACTGGAGGTGGAGACCAGTCGTGTGCTGGCCACCTACCTGCAGCAGCGCTATGGGGAGCGCTGGCAGGATCAGCGTGACGCGGCCATCTGGATCTCCTACGCTCGCAACGACAGCTATGGCCAGAAACTGAGCGTTCAGGCACTGGAGCAGATCTGTAAAAAGCATATCGGCACCAGCATGTTCCATACGCTCCGCCACACTGCCGGACTGACCCTGGAGGAGCTGGGGGCAACTACCAGCGAGGTGCAATCATTTCTCCGCCATAAAAATATCGCAACCACCAGTACCTATTTGAAGCGTGCGAAACGGGCCAAGAATAAATATGGGCGTGATCTGGAGCAGGTGTTTGGCATCAGTGCAGCCACACATTGAAGAAGCAGAAATAGGAAAGGACGCACTTCATTGGAAGCACAGATACCAGCGGTACGCGCCTTTTGCGTCTATGCAAGTGAAGACCGGGCTTTGTTTCACAAGCTAGAACAAGCGCTTGGGGTCTATCGTCGCCAGGGCTTGATCTCCCTCTGGCACTTCGGTGAACTTTTGCCAGGATCCGAGTGGGATAGCGAGATTCAGCAGCGATTGTATGCTGCTGATCTTATTCTTCTACTCATTAGTCCCGCTTTTCTACACTCAGAATACATCTGGAACAAGGAACTACAGTGGGCGATGACCAGGCATACCTCTGGCGATGCGTGTGCTGTGCCTATCCTACTCAAACCGACACCAGACTGGAAAAAGCTACCCCTTGGTCAACTACAGGCACTACCAACCGGGATGAAACCCATTACCACCTGGCGGAACCGTGATAAAGCGCTTGAGGATGTTGTAGAAGGTGTGGGGCAAGCGATTCAACAGATCTTACAAAAAGAGCAGTATACGGTTCAGGAATATCTCGCCGGACTTCGACCTTCTATTTATGAAGACCAGGTGAGAGGGGGAGCTGCAGCGCAAGAGATGGCGAAACAGCGAGCAGAACAATGGATCAAGGAAGTCCACGACCGAACCGACGGAAGCTTAGTGGAAATAGCCTTAGAAGAAAATCAGAGAGAGTGGATCCTCACCCGCCAACAGGAACGTTGTCGCATTACTCTGCGGTGGGATTACAGAGGGATGGGTCAAGATAGCCGCTATTTTAGATCTGCCGACATTTTGCTGACGACCCCAGACCTTGGCTTGCTTGACCATTTGATTAGCGCAGGTCGACAACCTTACTGGCTCTTCCAGTGGACACTTGTTGATGACTTTGATGTGGCAAAACTCGCAACACAGATCTACGAGCAGACTGGAAAAGGATCTATATACCTCATGAGGCGGGGAGGTTTCGGCTCCCTTGATTACCACATGTATAACGGCGAAGAGCATGCGGTGCGGGCGACATTCTACCCGAAGTTCGCACAAGCGCCTGCAAGAGTTTGCCTCATCCACGATGGCCTTCCACGCGCTGGCTTCTATCATGCCCACAAAATGTTTTCCATACGAAAAATCGCTTTGGCACTGCGGGGTGAGATCCCCTACGGGCAGGTAGGAAAACTCATAGAAAAAGCCTGCACACTGGACGCTGGATAGATAGAAGAAAACCACCTTTATCTACTCAAGGGTTTTCTTGGTCGTCTCTGCGCGCCAGAAACGAATTATTATACGCCATCTATCTTCGGGCAAGGCTACCCAAAGAACTTATCATAGTTCGATGCCAAGTCATCCGCGCTCATCTGCTCGCCCCATAAAGTGACATACCCTGATTTGGGGTTTGCCCATGGTTGGAACAGCGCGCCCTTTAACGAGACAAGGTGTAGCTCCGAAGGAGTCGTGTTTGAGCAGTGACATGAGGGGAAAACGGCCTGCGTAGGAGAGC
>JAFMRP010001408.1 GCA_017354095.1 Ktedonobacteraceae bacterium | reverse complement strand
CAGGGCGGCGTGGAAGCCATCGACCAGCGCCTGACTGAGATCCTGCGTTGTGTGCGTGGCCGACACGGCAGGAGTAAAGACGGAGGCGATATAAATCGCCAGGGCCAGTCCGATAGCTCCTCCAAGCTGGCCGGAGGTAGAGATCAGACCAGAAGCGAGCCCCTGATCGGAGGGTGGGGTGCCAGCCATGGCAGAAACCATGACTGCAGGATAGGCCAGGCTTAATCCGCTACCGACGATCGCAGTCGGGATCGCAACCACCCAGAAGGTGCCGTTTACTGCCATCAGCCAGCTGGCCAGGGCGCACCCTGCGGTGAACAGCAGCATGCCTGTCACCATGGTTGGCTTCAGACCAATGCGATTCATTAATAGTGACGACAGATTGGAAAACACGGCAGCCGCAATGCCCATGGGCAGCAGGCTCATACCAGCCTCGAAGGGGGTGTAGCCAAGGACGTTCTGCGTGTAGAGCGTTGAGACGAAGACCACACAGGTTAATCCCGCGTAGCAGGTGAAGCCGACAATGTTCGCAAGCACCAGGGTGGGCAGGCGGAGAATGCCCAGAGGCAGCATTGGAGAGCGCAGATTTGCCTCAAGTATCAGGAAGGTGATCAGCAGAACAATGGTCACGGCCAGACCAATCAGAGTCTGACTGAGGGGTACGCTATTGGCATTGCCAACGGAATAGACGAGTGCGAGCAAGGAAAGCGTCACCAGGACGCCGCCTAAGAAGTCAATGCCCTGTGAGGCAGCATTAGAACGACCGATTTTTGCCACCAGAGCCGGGGTTAGCACCAGGATCAGGCCAGTGATAACAATATAGTCAAAGAAAGCCCAACGCCAGTTCAACCAGTTGATCAGTACTCCGGCCAACATGGATCCCATAGCAAAACCGCTTGCACCAACCATGCTATAGACGCCCATGGCGCGATTGCGCTCAGGCCCTTCAGCAAAGGTAAAGGTGATGATGGACACAGCGGCGGGCGTCGTCAGGGCAGCGCCCAATCCCTGGGCAGCGCGAGCGATGACGAGCACAACGGCGTCATTTGCCAGACCTGCGGCTAGAGATGCCACGCCGAATAATGTAACGCCACTGACAAAGATCAGGCGACGACCCAGCCAGTCGGCGATTTTTCCTCCTAAGAGCAGGAACCCGGCAAACGCGACCAGATACGTGCTGACGAGGAGTTGTCCGATCGTGGATGACAGATGCAGATCCTGACTCATGGGGGGGATCTGAACGCTGATGCTGGAAAGGTTCATAGCTTCCAGAAACAAAGCTCCGCACAGCAGCACGAGACCAGCCCAGCGACGGCCATCTCCTGGCTGAGAGCGCTTGTCGATAGAGCGAATATTCGTCTCAGCAGACGACATATGCTTATTCTCCTTCTCATCCTTTAAAAGCGATACAATGTTGGCAGTTTGGACCTGCTTGATAGAGTTCAGGTGACAGGTGCAGGAGTTTCCTGTTTTCCGCGCAGTGCCCTCAGCACAAAGCCCAATGATTCCTCCTGACTTCCCTTCTTTCCGCCCTCAATATCCTCCTAATACATATTATTTTAATTAGAAATAGTTTCTTTGTCAAGTGGCTTCCATCACTACGCCTTAAGAACTGGCGAATAATTGCCTCGGCTTGACCAGCTTCGTTCCTTGACCGAACGACTGATGAAAGAGTCCCTGACCTTGCAAAGGAAAAAGCGAGCATACTAAAAGGAAAGAAGTTATAAGGAGTGATTACGCAGGATTATCACAAAACCGAATGGAAAAACACGCGCATTGTCTTTGAAATTTCGGAAGGAAACCAGCAAACCAGAATTGACATGACGCATGTTGCCTCCGGTCCACATACATTCTTCCCCGTCGGGTCCGTCAGCGTTTCGGGGTTGCCCTTCACAATAGGCGTACGGGTCCAGCCCCTGGGCGTTGCCCTGCTCGGTATCAGCACTCACAAAGCGACCCACAGTTGGATCGTAATAGCGGGCGTG
>JAFMRP010000346.1 GCA_017354095.1 Ktedonobacteraceae bacterium | reverse complement strand
GCCTCCGGATAGAAGTGGGCACAGGTATAGGCATAAAGTGGATATTATAATTCCGCTGGCCTCACCTCTTTTCTAATCGCAGCGGAAGTGCGTTCATCTTCATGGCAATCATGACCTGGAGTTCTGGCTGATACTCGGGCGTGGGGAGGGATAATCGATACCTCTGGATCGTCATGACCAGGATAATCAGCGCCTCAAGGAGAGCGAAGTGGTTCCCCAGGCACAGGTGAGGCCCAGCCCCAAAGGGGATATACGCATATTTATGTCGGGCTGCTCCCGGTTCCGCAAACCGCTCAGGGAGAAATTGCTCTGGCTCCTTCCAGAAATCGGGATGTCGGTGTGTGAAGAAGGGAAACAAAAATACTACCTCTCCCTTTGCCACTGTATGGCCGCCAATATTATCGTCCTTGGCGGCTTGGCGGACTAATCCGAATGATACTGGGTAGAGACGGAGCGTCTCGGCGAGGACCTGTTTGGCGTAGCTGAAACGGTCCAGGTCTGAAGGTTCCAACTCCCGCTCTCCAAGGATGCTTGCAATCTCTTCAGAGAGCTTCTGTTCGACCTCTGGATGGCTCGCAATCATCCAAAAAGCGAAGGACAAGGTCAGAGCGGTGGTTTGAAAGCCTGCGATCACTAACGACATCATCTCATCACGGATCTGCTGGGCCTCATTGTGTTCGATGAGGGTTTGAAGAATATCGTTTTCCTCAATCGGATTCTTTCTGCGATCGGCAATCACCTCTTGGATTTGTTGATCCAGGGCATGAATGTAGTGCTGTAATCGCCTATTGCGAGGTGTTGGAACGGCAAGGGGAGGGAATGGGAGGCGAGAATAGGAAGCGATTTCTGGACCGATGCCCCGGAAACGTTCCATAAATTTGAGCGGATCCAGGATGGTCTGCTGAAACAGCGTATTCACGCTGATGGACAACGTTAATTTATTCATCTCATACTGCATTTCATAGGTTTCTCCCGGCTGCCATTCCTGATGCAGTTGCTTCACGCTGTCGATCATGATGGACGTTAACGCTCCGAGCTTCGAGCGTTGAAAGAACGGCTGGAGCAACCGGCGTTGCCGAAGCCAGAGATCCCCCTCGCTCGTGGTCAGCCCATTCCCTAAAACGACTTTGAGGGCTCGAAACAGAAAAACATCTTTGGTATAGATTTTGTAATGTTTTTGCAGCACATGTTCAACCGCAGTAGGGTGAAAGAGAAAAAGACAGCGTTTATGGAGCATACGATCTCGTACATAGTCGCCGTTCTTCCAGATGTCGTACCCGAAGGAGAGGATGTCCGTCCTGAAATCCTCTGCCGCCCCGAGCACCGACGACCATCGGCGCTTCACCGTAGGAGTGTGTATCTCTCTCATACCATCCTCCTGATTTCAATAGAGGGTGAGCGAGTGCCATCCACTCACCTCTTCTGTATGACTCGGCACTTTTTTGAGGGAGGGATGGCTGCAAAGTGCTCAAGCAGCAGTCGATGGACAAAGATGTAGCCACCTCCCACCTTTCTTAAGAGGACATGCTCTACCGCGTACTCAAGAAATGGAACGATAGCCAGGGGCATGGCTCCCTGCCTCCAGAGTTGAAGACGTAAGATGAGGTGTGCCATCCATGCGCCCCCTCCATACACGATCCAAAAGATGTAGATGGCGTCAATACTACACACGATCCCAAAACCGCATGCGAGCGTTACCCATCCAGAGAGACCGCCAATCAGGCCGAACGCAAGGCCGCTTGCAACCCCACTGAAAATGCCTACGATGGCTCCTAAGAGAAGAGAGGCGAAGAGCGCATGACGGAGGGATCGATGGATCCCCTCATTTGGTTTTCTCAAATGGTCCTCTTCAAGTAGATCGCTCGTCCATCCGCTGTTGAGAACCATGATGAGGATGGCCGTTGCGCCAGTCACTGCTCCGCTCATGAGTCCGTACATGACCCCGTAGGTCCATCCATAGACCCATCCATGAAAAAAGCTGCTCGTGATCCCAAAGGTCAGGCTTACCCATAGACAGACAATCAGTCCAAGCAGTGAACCTCTTCGGAGGTGGACACGCAGATGGTGTTTGAGATTACTCCATGACCAATCGATGGTCTCGATGGGCTTCATCCATGTGCCAAGGCCCCGACCTTCGCTGTGGTGACGCCTTTCATCGAGCAGAAAAAAGGCACCACCAAATATGCTGACCATCATAGCAAAGGGGATGGCCTGAACCGATTTCACGATGAGGCCATTCGTGAGGTAAAATCCAGCTCCTGCACACATACCGATGACCACGGCGTCAGCGATATGAGCGAGAAGGCTCCGCGAGATGTCCACCTCTTTGGTGCTCTCATCGGCAGTAATGGCAAGTAAGCCCGTAATCAGGCCGCCATACAGGCCAAACGTGATCCCGTACGATAATCCGGTAGGAGGGCCATACAGTATGCTGAAGAGCAAGACTCCTGGCACGCAGACCGCCAATCCTATCCGCAATCCCTGGCGAAGACCTCGCATGAGGCCCCCTGCGATAGAAGGCCAGGTCCACCCCCCGGTATCGTAGGAGGCCGTTTTGATCAGTCGGCCGGAGAAAATCGCGATGAGCACCATGATCAAACCAACGGTAGCGCCACCACCGAGCCCGCCTCCCACTCCTGGCGCCATCCATTGTAAAATGGCATCTCCTGGAGGGGCTCCAAGCTGTCCCAGAAGCCCTGTTCCCAATCCATCGTCGGCGACTGTTTTTCCTCCACGGAACCATCCAAATAACATCAGCAAAATCATATTGCTGATACCATTAATCATCCAGACCATACTCGTGTAGTGACGTTGTTGTTGCTTTGCTGGGAGCACCTTTGGATGGAGTCGTTCGACATAAAATTCCGTTTGATTTTGCTCCTGCATCAACCTTGCTAACCAGCCCAACCAGCACTGTGTCTGCTCTGGGGAATACGTTCTTTTTTGACCCCTTCGCGCTAACATCCGCTCTATGTAGAGATGAAAGATGTGGCGACGTTGTTCCTCAAGCGTGCCTTGTATCGTTGGGGTAACCTTGCTTCCCTGGTACGTCAATGCCATAATACTCAGCATTAGTGGTGTTGTGACCATTTCTTGTAATGCGGTGTCGGTCTGTAAGACGTGTCGGAGTGATTCTAATGGTTTGCCGGCGCGAGCAAGATAATCGAGCATTTGTTGTATATTCAGAGGCTGTAGTAGAATCGCTTTTTCGAGCATCATCCGTTCTGTCTGAGCAAAATAATCCTGGTATCGGCAACACACCACCATCGAAGCTAATCCATGATTCTGGCGATACTGGTTCATGGCAATCACACATGCAGAGCGGTACGCTTCGTCCACCTCATCTAATCCGTCGAGAAGTGGCAGGATGTGATCCACCTCTACCCACTGTTGCGCTATGTGGCGGGGCACAATATACTTACTCATCAGTTCCTCAACCAGCCAATCAGCAAGTGCAGCCCGTTTAGTCGCCCATGAAGAGAGATGGAAGACGACCGGCATCGGATGCTGTTCGTTTTGCGCCGCTCGCTTCAACAGGTCGCGAGTTAACTCGAGCAGGAGGGTGGTCTTTCCTGCCCCAGGCTCTCCCAAGATGAGTAATTCACCATGTGCATCATCATAGACCTCTGTAATGGGTGTCCCTGCGGGTAGGAGAGGAAATGGCTGATCTGCTTCTGAGGTGACGAGGCGCCAGGGATTGGCAACGGCATTGGGTTGCTCTTTGAGTCCGAGGATGATGAGCAACTCGTTGTAGAGTGAACGGTCGAAAACCTCTTTGATCCAATACGTATGTACCCGATTGAGCATTCTCTGGCGGTTGACATTCATTGAAGAAATGTGCGCAGTCCCTGCTTGGAGCAGTGGCTGTTCCTGCTTCCTTGTTTTGCCAGGCGGCAAGCCGAGTTCTTGAGGGGTCTTCTCCAGGGCCTGACACAGGCGTAATCGGACTGCGAGTGAAGGTGAGCGATCGCCATATTCCCAGCTTCTGACGGTGGATTCCCCTACCCCTACGGCTTTGGCGAGATGGCGCTGTGTCCACCCTTTTGCTTCACGGGCCTGGCGTAACAAATCATTTGCTCTGCGCGGCTTCTTCGTCATAGGTTCTCTCAACATAGAGGAATGGAGCACAACCAGCTCGTCTTTCATCCATCTGAGTAAAGAGCGCTTCGCTCGAAGCAGGTGTTTGATAGAGCCCATCATCACGATAACACAAGACGTGCAATAAAGCAAACTCAAGTATATATATACTGCAGCCGCATTTGAGAGAAGCAGCACGTGCCCGATCATGTGGAGTCACCCAGGAAGTTACTGAGGTCGACGGAGACAAGGAAAGCATGCGAGAATGGCAAGCATAGGAGTGCTCAAAAAAGCAGATTGGTGAGAAGAGAGGAGTAAACGTGCCTGGGAAACGAAACAAGCAGTATTGGAAACAAAAAGATCTCGTCGATGGAATAGCCATCTATTCGCGCTGATTTCCCATCGATATTGCGTTCAGCCCTTTGGAAGCTTGTTGACCATCTCTTGAGCGGTCAGGATCGCTGAGGCATAGAGCGGGAGATTGATTTCGAGCGATGCCTTCATCTCATCCCAGGAAAAACTCGCTGTCGCATCTCTGACCATCGTTACTTCATAACCGAGTTCGGTGGCATGCCTGATCGTTGACTCAACACAGGTGTTCGCTTTCAGGCCAATGACCACGAGCTTGTGGATTCCATGCCTTTTCAGGAGAAGGTCAAGATCGGTGTTGGCAAAGCCGCTTGAGCACCAGTGCTCCTGGGCAACCGTTTCGCCAGGTTGCGGAAGAAAATCAGGGTGAATGTCGCCGCCCCAGGTGCCATCCTCAAAGGTCTTGTGGTCCCACGCTTCTCGCTGGATGGGGGCGATGTATTTCCACGTTTCGTAATCCCTCGCCCGGTAGCGGTGGTGCAGGGCGAAGAAAATCCGCAGGTGGGCTCGCCGTGCCGCTTCGAGCACGGTCTTCATGTTCGACACACACGAGGTCGCCTCAGCCACTTCTTGAACGCGTGGCCAAATTTTTCCCCCTGGTGAGATGAAATCGTTGTAGGGGTCTATCACAAGGAGCCCCGTCACGTGTTTCTCGTAGGTCAAATCCTTCATCTCGACACCTTCTCATCGCGCGCGTGCCAAGCGTTCGATGCTCGCTGCCGTTTCATCAATCGGTCTTTTCGATGAAGCGCTTCCTTTGATCCCGTTGCGTCCTTTCCTCAGTATCATCGGCTCTTGCTCAAAGAAAAAGAGGGGGCCACGTTCTTTGGTCCAGCGGAGCCTTTTGTTCTCCCGCTCGTTCGACAGAAACGTGTGAGGAAGCAATAGGACGCCACTCCTTAAAACGGCCCCTTTGTGGGTAATGCCCGATTGGCTTGTTCCACCAACGAGGGCATCCCTTTCATTTGCGGCTGCCTGGATGTCATGGGTATCATCCGACTCGAGGTATGATATACTTGGGCTATGAGGAAAGATGACCGAGAGCATATCCCCCAACCAACTGATACAGACCAGAACCAGCAGCTTGTGGGCAATGTCAGCCGTGTGGCCCGCGTCGGCTCCACGGTGCAGCGCTTCGTCGGTTCGTGGAGCGCAGCGGAGCGTCGTCGGCTGCCAGATCGGGTCATGCGCCTCGCGTGGCAGCAGATTGCTGATATCGAGCGTGCGGCACAGGCAGGGGATGGAAAGCGCTCGCTTGCTGGTGGAGGTCGTGGGCTCTCCCCGTTTGGTTCGTTGGCGCATCCGCTGGGTCCGCGACTACCGGGAGAACCTGTTGGGAGCGATGAGATGAGAGAAGATGGTCAGACCCTCGACACCGCCATCGGCGCTTCCCACTCATGAGCAGAGCACCGAAGCCGGGGAGGGGCGTGCCTCTGACGCATGAATCCTGTGGCCCACTCGACCGCGCGCTTCGCCACATCCTGCAGAAGGAGTGG
>JAFMRP010000345.1 GCA_017354095.1 Ktedonobacteraceae bacterium | reverse complement strand
CAGCTGAGAATACGGCACCATTGTACAGGTCTGGTGCATTTTTGTCGATCATGGCAGTGGGTGCGAAGTGTGAGTTGGTAATAATCTGATCATTGAAAACCTCTCCCCCAGGATGGTTAACATCGATGCTAATAATGTTGCTCATAGCGCTGTTAATGGCGTACAGTGTGCGCTCATCAGGTGACAGGACAATAGTGTAGTAGCGCAGAAGATTGGTGGTTGGACCAACCGGCAAATCAATACAGCGCGCAAAAGGATCGCCATTCAGCGGCAGGATGTGAACAAAGGCTTTGTTGCTCTCTTTGTTGGTGTAGAGCGTGAAGGCGATCTGACCGTTTACTGGCATCTGGCGCGTGAGAGCCGTACCAGTCATGTTTTCGTCGGGCTCAGTTTTATCCGCGATAGTGCCATCTACAAGTTTGTTTTCGAGAATGCTGTACAGGCGTACATGATAGTCATCGTTGGCAGGATTGAAGCGCTCAAGCAGGTAGAGGTAGCTCCCATCGGGAGAGATGGCGTCTACGTCAAAATTCCCCTTCAGACGGATGCTTCTGGATACCTTGCCCGCCAGGGTATCAACGACGACAATACTGGTCTGCTGGCTTACCTGCCCCGTTGCTCGCATGACCAGCCACTGTCCATCGCCTGATAGGACTGCTTTAGTGTAAGCCTGGTCGTTGGTCGAGTAAGCTCCAGAAATGGTGAACTGGCGTATAATCGAGCCGGTACGTGTGTCCTGCACTTTAATACTGGTGTCTTCCGTCCGTGGCGTGGCGACGTAGAGGCGCTGGTGATCAAGCGAGAACAGGCCGCTGGTAAACGTCATTACAGGTGCCGAGTCGCCGGGGTGAAAGGCAACGATACGCGGATCAGGGCCGGGATGTTTTTCGAGTACATAGAGGCGCTCTTGATTGGGCGTAGTCGGTGAGTTGTTGGCTGTCGGTGCTGGTGCACCAGCACCACAGGCGGTCAGGACAATAGCCAGAAGCGTACCTACAAGTGCGATTGACCAGAGAGTGTTTTTGCGCTGCATCTTTCTCCTCCTGTTGGTTATGTTTTGTTTGTGTTATAGATGCACGCGCTGAATTGAAGCTAAAGAGAATCTGAATTACACCTGAAATGGTTCTAGAAAGGGAAAAAGGAGTGAAAAGGCCTGGCTGCCTATCCGCATCATGACCGGATCAGACAGCCAGGTTGGAAGCGGTTGTAGAATTAGTCTTCTTCGTCATTCCGGGCGTTGCGGCGCAGAATGGTAAATGAAGCAATAGCGAGCGCACCCACAATGATCAGTGGCAGGATGAGCCACGATTTGCCTCTTTTGCGTGACCGGCTATTGGTAGCCTGGTCAATAGCATCAATGGTTTCGTTGGCGGAATCCCTGGCTGTTCTAGCCATGTATGTGTCTCCTTTCAGCAAAGCCTGTCGGAAAATATTTCAAAGGCACCGGTATAGCAGCCTGGAAGTTTGCTGGACTGCCATTAGTTTTATTATAAAGAGTAGACCCTAATGCAGAACTACTCGCCTGCCCTCTTCAACTTTTTCCGGCTTGCTAAGCTATGCCAGGGGCGTCACTATCAGCTTACCAAACTGTTCGCGGCTCTCCAATACCTGCTGCGCTTTACCCACCTCTGCCAGAGAGTAAGTACCATGTACCACCGGTCGCAATTGGCCGCTGGCAACCAGCTTTAAAACTTCGGCGAGGTCGTAGCGCGTACCGCCATAAGAGCCGATCAGGCTGATCTCTTTAGCAAACAGGCTCCAGAGGTTGACTTTGCTCTCGTTACCGGTGGTCGCACCACAGGTAACCAGGCGCCCTCCACGCGTCAAACAGGCCACACTTTTCTCCCAGGTCTGCTCGCCTATATGCTCAACGACGACATCGACGCCGCGCTTGTTCGTGATGCGCCGCACCTCCTGGAAAAAATCCTGCTCGCGATAATTGATTACCTCGTCCGCGCCGAGCTGGCGAGCACGCTCAACCTTGGCAGCCGAACCGGCGGTAGCAATGACGCGCGCTCCACTAAGTTTTGCGATCTGCATCGCCGCGCTGCCAACACCGCTTCCCGCCGCGTGTACCAGCACGTTCTGGCCAGGTGTCAGTGGTGCTCGCCTGGTGAGCATATGCCAGGCTGTGATGGTAGCCAGGCCAACAGCGGCGGCAGAGACAAAATCGACACCTCCGGACAGAGGCACGATATTGGAAGCAGGAACACGCACATATTCGGCAAAGCCTCCCTGGTTGCCCAGGCCGACGATATCGCTTTTGAGGCAGATCACCTCTTCACCAGAGCGACAGAATTCACATTGGCCGCAGAACAGGTAGGGCGCGACCGCTACAGCTTGCCCCACGCTAAGACCACTGACAGCCTCACCCACCGTGGCAATTTCACCCGCGACCTCCGATCCGGAGATATGTGGCATGGGCGTAATCTTCGTGCGCCCGGTTCGCGAATAAATATCCAGGCGGTTCACCCCACAGGCATGCACTTTCACAACCACATCATTGGGGCCCGGTTCCGGTTGGGGCATCTCCTCTACGCGCAGTACATTGATGTCACCCTGTTCGTGGAATATCGTTGCTTTCATGCATTCTCCTCGTAGTAGTCAAAACAGGTTCAAAAGTGTGCCATAGGCGCTGCACATCTCTAAAAAGCTTGCTAGAACATTGCTATTGTATGACATCGTGGCGAGATCGTATGCTGGCGCCCACCTGCGCGGCTCAGTTCTTTGAGGAAGGTTCCTCCAGCCACGTGTGCAAAAAATCATGCCCTTGATCGTCATGATGTCCATTATAGTTACCATTCATAACGGCATTCTCTGGCGTGACCACCTCAATTTTCGCGGTTGTGTTGGGCGCGGGCGCGGTTTTAAGCCACTTTAAAACCGATGTTACCGTATAGCGATCCGGGTTTTGCAGCGCTCTGGCGAATGTGTTCCTGGCATGATAGGCAATCCTGCGCTTTGAATGCCCTGTCGCCTCTATGATCTCATCTACGCTGATACTGTTCTCTCCACTATCAATCCATCGCCGTGCGGCGGGATAGGCTTGTAGCACGTCAGCGAACTCAATGGCAAGATTTGGTGCTGCCTGCTCTGCTGCCTCCGCGATTAAGAGTTCACCAGTATTACGCTCTTTCAGGTCGTCTTGCTCCTGTTGATCATGCAGAAGCGGTGATTCGTCCGGTGATATGTTCTCTTCATCGTCTGGTGGCTGGGTGTTCACGCCGCTCTCTGGCTGTGAATGGCTGTGTTGCGCTCGTTCCGGGAGCAGATGCATTGTCTCGTTTTCGGTGATGGTGACTTGAGGTTTCTCGTCTGGTGATTGTAGCTTATGAATGATCTGCTTGAGTTGCGTCAATGCCGCGCTTTTCAGCTCCGCCTGTGCCTCTTCTCCCTGCAGCTGGCCAAGAATACCCTCAAAGACGACCAGCGCGGAACGGCGCTGCGTCTCCTCCAGGATTGCGCCGTCGATGAGCGCTCCCCCGGCAAAGCCTTCTTTGATCGCCTGCAGCTGGATGTCACGGAATAGTTCGGAGGAGACAAAGTTGCCCGTGACTACGAGCGCGAAGAGAGCTGACATGGCCAGGCTCTGGATCTCGCCTAGCCCGCTGAGGATGGTGTGATAGAACAATCCCCCGGCGCAGGCGCTGGCAATGGCCCCCAGAAACGCTGTGATAATCGACGAAAATCGCTCTCTTCTGGCTATGGTGGTAGCGTTGCGCCGCTTGCGCTGATAATCGTCTTCGATCAATTTAATGCCAAGCTTGTAAGCTTTGACGGCTGCCTTATAATCCCTCAGATCATCTGCCTGGGGCAGCGGCGGCGGTATCTGCTCCAACCGCTCATCGCGTATCTGGGTAAGCTTGACTTCGGCTTCCCGGATCTGCTTGCTGGCCAGGCGAATACGAATCAACGCGCCCAGTGTCAGGCCCTCGATTAAGAATGCCAGGCCAACACCGATAGCCCCTGCTACGATCCAGAGGAGCCAGGCATCAGGAAATTGCATCACAACGAGCGTGACTGTTCCAGCTACCACCGAAAGCGCTGAGACGGCCAGCGCCAGCAGATTGGCCCCGGCCAACTGCACGCTCACGAGCTGCGTTGCTACCTGGTGCGTATGCGCGATTCCCATGTTGAGGTTCAAATTCAACTTTAGCCTGGGCGCTGAGTTCTGTGCAGCGGCTTGCCGGCGATGACGACGCAGCTGAATCATCGACCAGAACGTCAGCCCTAGAGAAAGTAATACAATACCAGAAATAATAATGAGTGCGGTCTGGGATCGGACTGCATCCATACAATTTCCTCGCTTCCTAACGCAAAAATCTGTTTGATCTTTTCTATACCCTCCACTACACTCCTTCTGGGCGCAGAGACCAGAACATCCATCGCTTCCGCTTCGCTTTGAGAATATTCCTGTATCGAAGTTGACAGTAACTCTTTAAGTTCTAACGAAGAGCCGGCTACCTCGTCGCTGCTATAGGACCATCGCAACCCTGTTCCCAGCCGATACCCGGCTCCGATCCTTTCCCTTGACTTGAAGACACGCGACGCGCTATGATCCATATGCGATACACTTTGCTTAAAGGGCTCAAATCGTTACCATGATGAAGAAGTTACGTGGGCGCAATCTGGCCCACCCCGGATGTTTAATCGGTCTTACTGTTGGCTTGATCCTGGGGATTATCATCGCGGGCCTAATGGCCTGGATGCTGAACCCTTCCTTGAATATCTTGATGCTGGTCTGGCTGGTTATCGCCTTTGGCCTGGCTGCGGCTGGCTGGATTATCGGCGATCGCCTCTCGTCGCGTTTCCCTGCCCTGGAAGAAGAGACGGACGAACAGTCCAGGGAGTAGATCCACCCTCACTAGATGAGCCAGCTGCCAACCTCGCGGCCATTTTTTAGCCCAGGCCCACAAAAAGCTAGCACTCGGAAGAAAAATATGTTATAGTATATTCTACCTGGAGAACACATGTATATTTAACGGAGCAGCGTGGCTCTCAGAAGCGATGATGCGCTACCTTGTGGATGACGTATCGTCGTGGATTCCTTCCAAATCCCAGCCATCGATACGGCCTCCCCTGCCAGATTCGTTCCTTACGGTTCATTTGTTGCGTGTTGGCGCAGTGTCTCTTGTACTATCAAATAGACAAGCTGATCAACACACCATAGGAGGGTCCTCATGCAGTACAACGAATTCCGCCGTCCTGTCTCTGTTGACTATGCGCCACGCGGTAGCGTGTGTGAGTGGTGTGGCAAACCGGCTGAGAAACAACTGACGGCTATCGGAGGCCGTTACCACAACGAGAGTGGCATGTTCTGTAAGCCATGTGGTGAGCGGTTCGCACAGACTGTGATGAATAGCATAATGAGCGCAGCTACCTCAACCCCGCTCGAAGCTCATTAAAGCCCGTTGCCTGAAAATATGCATCGCTCATCACGTGCCGCTCAATTTGCGGCACGCGTACGATAAAGAGCGATGATCGCCGGGAGCATTGCTCCCGGCTGAGGTTTGTGGACTTTTCCATCCAGGAATTATCCGCAAAACCTCTTTTTTATTGGTATACGCCCGCTATACCAGCTCGCGTAGCAACTCCCTGTTGGATGGCGCCTTCGCGACATCGGTGATCAGACGTGCCCCACGCTGATAGGTGAAGTAGGCCCAGCCCCACTGGAAAAGCACCATGACCCGGTTACGGAAACCGATGAGGTAGAGAATATGTACCGCCAGCCACAATACCCAACCAGGAAAGCCCGTCAGGCGCAGCCAGTTCAGGTCGGCAATGCCAAAGGAGCGTCCAACAGTTGCCAGGTTCCCCTTATTATAATAGCGGAATGGTGTCCTATCCCCTGTACCGCTGATACGTTGCTGGATGGCTCTGGCGACGTATGTTCCCTGCTGCATGGCAACCGGAGCAACGCCGGGCAGCGCTTTGCCATCCTGC
>JAFMRP010001407.1 GCA_017354095.1 Ktedonobacteraceae bacterium | reverse complement strand
ATGAGCACCACCGCCTCAATCGTCGCGAAGATCAATACCGGCACTATCTCCGCGTTATATTGGAACAGCCCTGTAAACATCCCCGCCTGTGAGCTGAACAGATTGATCGCTATCGAGGGGGCCGCCATCACTAATACCCAGGGAGCGAGCAAAGGCAGATAGCCCGCGGGCGAAACCAGTATGCGCAGATAGAAGGCATGCGACGGCTCCAGCACATAGCGCCGCACTATATCAAGGGGATGAAACAGCACATTGAGCACAACCTGCACCGGCCCCTTCCCCAGATCCTGGTAGCGCCCCTCCAACAAAGGATGACCGGTAGGACTGAAATGCGGCATCAAAACATAAAATACCATGACGAACCAGGCCGCGCCCAACACGATCAGCGCTGCCCCACTGCGCCAGCGCCTCTGAAACACCATTGACCACAGCCCATAGGTCGCCACCACCAGCGGTATCTCTTCCTTACATGTCATCGCTAGCAGCGCGAATACCACCATCCACACTGTACGGCGCGTGTACATGAAATAGAGCATAAACAGCAGCAGCGATGCGCAGAACGTGACCGCGTGAAAATCAAACACCGTTGCCTGCTGCTGGGCTGGGTACAGCAGATAAAGCAGCGCGATACCTGCCGCCGCCAGCTCATTGCGCAATCGCAAACGCGCCAGCCAGAAGGCTGGATAAGCCCCAATCGCGACTACCAGCGTCTGCACGACGAACAGCGTCTTGGGCGAGGGCCAGAGCGCATACAATCCCGAGACCACAAAAAGGATTGGCTCAAAATGGATGGCAAAACGTATGATTCCGTCTCTGCTATAGCAGTTCGTATCATTGACAATATTGCAGATGGTCTGGTGCAGCGGACGGCCATGCACCGTGTTCCAGATCGCCTGGTCCATAATGCCGAGATCTTCAGCATTCGTGAGAAACACATCATGGCGCGTCGTCAAATAGCTGATAAAAAAAGCGCTGAACAGGACCACAGCCACCGTCACCAGTCCCATCGCCAGCCAGAACATCGCTGTTCTCGGCAAAGGCTCTGGCGGCGGATAGAGATATAACCTCCGCTGCCAGATAAACAGGCGCTTCCGCCACCTAATCACTCCCCAGACCCCCCTCCATGCCAACCTGCGTCGCCTCTTCCTCCAATATATTGTCGCTCGATGCTGCTGGCTGCGTCTCCTTCTCCGTACCGGCACGCTGCTCAAGTTGGATAGCGCGCACCTGGCGACCCCCGCTCAGATAGGCCAGCCCCACACACAATATTTCGGCCAGCGTCGATACCACACGCGATGCCAGCGCCAGCACACCGGCCAGGCCAGCCGGCAGCGCGAAAGCCAGCCCGAAAATGAGCACCATCGCACCTTCACGCACACCCAGCCCGCTCGGCGTTATCACGCTGACAAAACCGATATCCCAGACCAGCGCATACACCCCGATACACAACGGCAAGATTATCAGCGGGGCCGCCGGCCAGATCGACAGCGTGAGCAAAAAGAAAGCCACACCCGCTATACACCAGCTCACGCACCAGTACAGGGTAATGACCAGGATATCGCGATAGCGCAACATCAACTTTACCGGTTCTCGCTTGAATATCCGCAGTACCGCGTTCAGCATGCCACTCAGCACCCGCGGATGCAACACCACCAGCAGCGCCAGAATCACCAGCACACCCAGCACAGGAATAATCGGCGCACCGTGCAGCAATTTCGCCACATTGCCAACATCGGGCCAGAACAAGAGACTGACCGCAAAAACGAGCGCCGCCGCCGCCAGTTTGGTAATCAACTCAATCACCATACTGGCAAAGGCCACCGGCCGCGATACACCATACTTGCCCACCCACAGAATACGCGTCAACACATGCCAGACATTCCCCGGAATGTAGCGCACAAACTCCGAGGCCAGATACACACGCAAGCACGAACGCAAATCCAGCCGCACCCCTAGACGCATCAGGACAGAGCGCCAGATCAGACCATA
>JAFMRP010001406.1 GCA_017354095.1 Ktedonobacteraceae bacterium | reverse complement strand
ATGTTGCGGCGTCGGCGCTGCATGCGCACGGTATTGAGCGCGATGCGCAGCAGCCATGCTTTGGCGTGAAAGCGCTCTCCACTCACTGCCTGAGCGGCAGCGAGACCTTTGAAAGCCTGGTGGAAGGTATCCTGGGTAAGATCCTGGCTTTCCTCCCAATCGCCGGTCAGACCATAAATGGTATGGAAGACCAGCCGGCTATATTCTTGAATGAGCGCTTCTATTGTATCCACACACAACTCTCTTTACGCGTTATAGGCGGTATGCGTGACTTATCTGTAAAGGGTTCGTGACCCGGTAAGCAGATTTGTCTGGAATACTGGCCTACAGTAATGGAGATGCATAAGTATTGGGAAATGTGACAACCAGAAATCAGAAAAGGGATAGAAGAAATTTTTAAGTAGTGGGCGACCCCTGGGTCGCCCTTTTAATAGCGTCGAAAAAATTAGCGCAGGTGCTCTTCGATGTAGTCCTCGGCCTCTTGTACCGTAGTGATCTTCTCCGCGTCCTCATCCGAGATTTGCAGTTTGAACTCTTCCTCAAGGGACATAATAAGTTCAACCAGGTCGAGTGAGTCGGCGTTGAGATCCTCAACGAAGGAGGCATTGGGTAGAACCTCGCCTTCATCGACGCCCAATTGGTCGACGATAATTTTTTTCAAACGATCATGAATAGTAGGGGTGGCCATTATTTCACCTCGCTTTCCGCTTTAGGGATAGGCTGTTGTTGTGCCCGATTAAATATTGTACCCAGGACTCCATTGACGAAGCGGCCGGAGGTTTCACTGCCGAAGGTTTTGGCAAGTTCCACTGCTTCGTTAATAGCGGCCTTGGCTGGTACAGTATTATTAAACAGAATTTCGTAAATTGCAAGTCTGAGAATATTTTTATCGATACGCGCCATTTGCTGTAGAGGCCATTCGCGGGCCGCGCTTTGTATGTGCGCATCGATCTCTGCCAGATGGTTGTAGACGCCCAGAACAAGCTCGCTGGCGTATTCTTTTACCCTGGAGTGCAGGTTGCGCTCCTCGGCATGGCGCTGCAAGACCTCTGAAGGAGAGTGTTGAGTTGTGTCGAATTCGTAGAGTGTTTGCAGCGCGACCACGCGCGCCTGTCTGCGTATCCCTGGCATAATGTCCTCGAATACTGTGTAGCTAAGCGACATCCTGGATGTATACGTTCACTTCTCGTACCTGCATCCCGATCATTTCCTCGATTGCCGCGGCAATCTCTTCTTGAACGGCAGTTCCGACTTCAACGATGTTGACGCCTGTCTCAACGACGATATACAGATCGGTGGAGACGGTATTGTCTTTGACTGATAGCGAGACACCTTGTGAGGGTACTTCGCGTCCCAGCAGGCGTGACCATGGATCGGCGGATTGGGCCATGTGTGCGACACCTGGAATTTGCAGGGCGGTATTGATCACAATGGTCGATAGCACCTGCCGGGCGACTCGCACCACTCCTGATGATTCAACGGACATGTGTGTCTCCTTTGTGACAGGCATGGAACTTGCCATTCTTTCGCCTTACTGCAAAGATAGGCGCTTTTCTAGTTGGTGTCAAGTACAGCAACCGCGTATCAGAAGAGCTAACCCATCGGTACTATGAGCCGGGGTTATGGGTCTTTGGACCCATTACTGCACGCGGCGAGCTGTTTCATTCGACCAGGTCCATTTCGCGCACGCGTGCGGCGACGCTGGTGACCTCGGCTGCCTTGCCGATGTTGAGCAGCGTTACGCCTTTGGCGATGCGTTTGACCATGCCGCTGAGGGCCTGGCCGGGGCCTATTTCGATAAAGGTGTTGACGCCCTGGCTGACCATGTATTCGATGCTGCGTACCCATTGGACTGATGTTGCCACCTGTTCCGCCAACTCGTTGTGCAGGTCCTGGGCGCTGGTGAGCGGTGTGGCGATGATATTGCTGATGATGGGCACGGTAGGATCGCGCAGTTCGACCTGTTGCAACGTGCTGGCCAGGGCGGTG
>JAFMRP010000344.1 GCA_017354095.1 Ktedonobacteraceae bacterium | reverse complement strand
TCACGAGGGGGGGTCTCCCGCAAAGTTGATGAAGAATATCTGTTCTATAGCCTAAAATGAGCCAGTGGACGCTCTTTCTTGCCATCTTCTTCAGGCGTTGATATGCTTGCCTCATCCCTGAAGAAAATGGAAGGATACCAATGCACGATGGCAGCACCGACACTCCTCCCAGACCCTGCCTGTCTCCATTTGAGGCTCCTGGATGCCTCCGAAACGATGATTACCGCCGTGGTCGCAACAACCTTCGAAGAGGCAGTGTGTCCTGTGTGCCATCGACGTTCTGCTCGCATCCACTCGCGCTATGTGCGCCAGATCGCAGACTTGCCTTGGATGGGCTGCGCTGTGCGCTTGGAACTGCATGTCCGCCGCTTCTTCTGTCCCAACCCAGAATGCGCGCGGCAGATCTTCACTGAACATCTCCCGAGCGTCGTCGCGCCCTACGCTCGGCGCACCACGCGGCTCACGGATATCTTTGTCCTCCTTGGATTCGCGCTCGGCGGCCAAGCAGGAAAGCGCCTGGCGGCAGGGATGGGTCTTGCCACCAGCCCGGACACGTTGCTGCGACTTATTCGCACACAGCCAGAGATGCGCCATCCTACCCCTCGCGTGCTTGGGGTTGATGATTTCAGCTTTTTGCGTGCCAGAACGTTCGGAACGATCTTGATAGACCTGGAGAAGCGGATTCCTGTAGAGCTTCTGCCAGATCGGGAAGCCGAGACGCTGAAAAAGTGGCTAGAGGCGCATCCAGGAGTAGAAATCATAAGCCGTGATCGAGGTGGTGATTATGCCAAAGGGGCCAGAGAGGGCGCGCCGAAAGCGCGACAGATTGCTGACCGCTTCCATCTGCTTTGCAACCTTTCAGAGACGCTGGAAGACTTCTTCCTCAACAAACGAACAGCTCTCAAAGAAGCGGTCCATGATCCGGCAACCCCATCTCCAGTGCAGGCTGAGTCGTGTCCTCCTCGTCTCTCACAAAAAGGCAAGACCAAAAAACAAGAAGAAAAAAGCGAGGCCCTCCATCAGCAACGCGTCCAGCGCTATCATCAGGTTCATGAACTGCGTAGCCAGCACACTCGTGTGACTGACATTGCCTCTCAGCTTGGGATGGCGTCTCGTACCGTAGAACACTACCTCAAGATGACCGAGCCCCCGCAGAGGATACGGGTCACACACCGCAAAGGGCGTCCAAAGAAAGTCGCTCCTTTTCAAGAGTATCTGCTCAAACGCTGGAACGAGGGCTGCCGCAACGCTCGCCAGCTTCACCGTGAACTCACCGAAGAACACGGCTACACGGCCTCCTACGCCAATGTGGAACGATTCCTCATGCAATGCGCGGACTAAAGCGCACAAATTCAAGCAGGAGGAGCCAGGAGCCGTTCCCATCAAGAAAACAACGCCCTCGCGCCCGCCAACGGCCAGGCAAGTCTCTCGCTGGATCACCTTGCCCAAAGATCGACGCTTAGACTGGCAAAATGCCTACCTGGAGCGACTCTTGCAAGCCGATCCTGCCATTCGAGAGACAGCCTCCTTGATGGTGGACTTCGCTCCCATGCTCCGAGAGCGGCAAGGCGAACGTCTCGATGAATGGCTCGCCCTGGTGGAAGCGCAAGACGTAGCCGAACTACGGAGCTTTGCTGCCGGACTGCGTAAAGACTACGAGGCGGTCAAAGCCGGGCTCACAGAGGTCTGGAGCAACGGCCAGGTAGAAGGGCAGGTGCATCGATTGAAGTTACTCAAGCGGCAAGCCTACGGGCGCGCCAGTTTTGAGACGTTACGGAAGCGGGTGCTCCATCGGGCCTAGCGAAAGCTCTCAAGGAAGGCACATCCTCGAATCATCAACTTTGCGGAAGATCCTACCCCGCTGTAACGCTGGTTTGTTGACAAGGGAAATGGCACCCGATGTTGCGTGAACATCCTGAGCAATTTGAGCCCAGTGAGTTGCTCTACGGTGAGCTTAAAACGAGGCAGCAACCGGAGTCAACAAACCAGCGATAGGTCAGGAAGCACGACGATCCTTGCCTTTGAGATTGGCGCGATCATTCTTGTATGAGAAACGCATGTATCTAACCAATCTACGCTTGCTCTAGAGCTTGCTTCATCATTTTCTTCATGCCAATGAGGAACGTAGCAGTAAGGAGCGTAGCAGTAGACAGAAGCGGATCTGCTCTTTCCATGAGGGCGCTTTTATTTTACTCATCGCTCATTTTTGTTTGAGGTCACTTACCAGTACAGCATAGAACTCGGCATAGTTGGGCACACCCAGCCCACTGGGATAGTCCCAGCCACGGGTGGCGGGATAATAAATGTTATTGCCCTGTATGACGTCAAAGAAAGGTTGGAGAGTACCAGCTGTTGCAGCTGCATGGTAGTAGGCCGCAGGACCGAAGTAGTAGGAATGTGTGGCTTTGATCAGTGCTTCATTGAGCAGAGACATACCAGCCGCAGCGATGGGTGTGGAAGCACTGGTCCCACCACCACCATTAGACCACTTGCCATGATAGTAATCCAGCAGATTGGCAGCGTCAACTGCAATATCAGCATTCTGGCGTGCTCCATTGGAGTAGCGATTATGGAAACCCTGAATGGCTTTTCCATAGTTCTCCTGCCAGCCCGGCATCGAAAAAGCCGCACTCAGGCCACCCCCTCCCCCCCAGCTATTGTTACATGTGCGATGATCCGCCGAAGCATTGCCCCAAGCCGTTTCCGCGGCTCGCATCCCTTGCTGGGTCGCGTGAAGCACCGTGCCACCCACGGCAACCGCCCAGGGATCGCTTGCGGGGAAACTGACTGACAGCTTGTTATACTGGTAGAGTGAGAACGCCGCACAGTCGCCGGTCGAGACAAAAACAGACATATGCTCTGCACTGGTCAGCATCCAGAGGCTCTGATCAATGGCATCCAGATCGCTCTGGGAAACATATCCCTCGTCAGCTTGCATACTGATACTGACGACGGTCCCAGCACTGCCTTTTTGATTATCCGCAATCGCACGTTGGAGCAGGTCATTGACCACTACCCACCAGTTGCCGCTTTGCCAAGCACCATACGCATCGCCTTGGTAGACAACGATATTGGCCCCAGGAGCGAGTCCAGCAACCTGTTCAATATCCAGTTCGCTCTCGCTAAACCCAAAATCGTTTTTCGGGATGCTGTCAAGTGTGATGGTTGAAAATTGGCCATGATATCCAACACATTGGAAGTAGGTCTGAAGATCGCTCTGTTTATAGGTATCATATGCCTCAATCAGGAGCACCTTCATGCCCTCACCTTGAACACCTAATCGATCCATACCGTAGATATGGGCAATATCTGCAGGATAAATTACCGACAGGTTCGATGGCCAGTCACGCCTTGCTGGACAATACGTCCCAGCGAATTGGTGAGATGCAGACGAAGGGACCGCGGGCTGATGGTTGGCCGGTGGAGAAGGGCGACTGAAGTTATCTAGACCGCTTATTGAGAGAATCTGATGAGCTAGTGGGGTGGGGAGGACCGGCATATGGGCGGGATCGGGCGTATAAAACGTGTGGTCGTCTTTTTGGTGCAGGAGAAAGGTCGTTTGTAAGAGGGTACCTAAAGAGCCAGCCTTGATATCCACGGTCATCCAGGTTCGTGTCTGGCTTAAGGTCAGTTTCGCATCGCTGATACCAAAAAAAGCCTTGACTTGTTGATAGGTTTGATCACTGATGCCAAACTGCTTCGCAATATCAACATGCTGATTATTGTCACTGTTCGCTCGACCATTCTGTCCGGCTTGTTTCAGTGCATTTTGATCGATTTTGAAGGTTACCCCTATATGTAACAGCTGCCCAAGCGGTAACGGGCCGATCACGGGAGCATTCAACGCCTGTGAGGGAATACCCAACTTGAGGGGAGTAAACTGGAGTGCTGCGGATGTAGGAGTTGAACTCCCAGGATGGAGAGCAGTGTCGGAATTGCATCCAGCCAGCAGCACACTCACAAGCAGCAAGAGTAACCAGAAGTTCCACCATCTACTAGTTCGCCGGGGTCGTTGGCAAACAACCATTATAAAGTACCATCCTTCCGTTCATGTGTGCAGACAATTCAACTTCCGGCAGTTTGCTGATTGGGGGGATAGCTTCGTCCGGAAAGCAAAGCATAGTCGCGTTTCTTCCGTGATGTTTCTCTTGCTCACCTGCCATCCACTGATGGATTCCCCATGTCAACAAACCAGCGTTACAGCGATATACAGAAACCCTGAGCTATTTGCCGGATCGCTGGGGCTATTCTAGAGCAGACAGAGGGAGAAAGGCCAGGACATTGCGGTGACATTTCTGTGACATTTTGTCCCCAGGCTCAATCTTTCCGACCACCGCTATAGCGGTAGTTTGTTGGCAGAGGGTTTGAGGTGGTATCCTGAGGGGAGAGGAGGTGGTATGTGATGACGAAACGACGAACGATTGCCTTAGCCCCGGAGCCACTGGAAGCCTACGTGAGCCACTTTGATCACCTTTTTGGCAAGAGCAATCAGCGGGAAGCCTTTCGTTGGTACCTGGAGGGTCTGCTGTTGCCCAGCGAGCGCAATAAGACCCTCACGGGCCTGGTTAATACCGAACCACTGGTTGGGGCCCAGTTGCCCCGCGCACAAAAATTGCAATGGTTCCTCTCCGAGTCGAACTGGGAGGAGCGGCAAATCCAGGCAAAGCGGCTGCAATTGCTGCGTAACACCCCAGCGACAGCACCAACAGCGCAGGGAGCGCTGGTCATCGACGAGACAGGAGATCGCAAGGACGGTCACCATACCGCGCATGTGGCGCGCCAGTACCTGGGCAACGTCGGCAAGATCGAGAATGGCGTCGTCTCGGTGAGCAGCCTGTGGGCCGACGAAGACGTCTATTACCCTTTGGAAGTCGAACCCTCCACGCCGGAGAGCTATTTTGCCAATGGCAAGAACGATCCAGCGTTTCGCACCAAACCCCAAATTGCCTTGCAGCTCGTCCAGCGGGTGCAAGTGCTAGACTGGCCGTTCCGGGCGGTAGTGGCTGATTCACTCTACGGAGAGGATCGCGGCTTGCGAGCAGGATTGCGTCAGGCGCAAGTGCCCTATGTGCTGGCGCTCAATCCTGCTCATGCCTGGTGGCACCCCGAGGGCGTGGCCGGCTCGCTGCAAGAGGTAGCTCGTGAAACCAGGTGGGTAAGTGCTGAGCGGCCTGGCCGCTGGGTCCAGATCACCCGAACCTTTCGTGATGGTAGCACCCAGGACTGGTGGGCCGTGGAAATTGTTGCCGGTCCCTATGGGCCAGGAAAGGCCGAACGGGCGGTGGTGGTGACCACCGATCCTGCCACCTTACCTGACCTCACCACCTGGTATCTCGTCATCAACCTGCCTGCCCCACCAGTCAGCGAGGAGAACATCTCCTTTTTCCCACCAGCCAGCCTGGAGGAGATTGTTCGGCTCTATAGGTTACGCAGCTGAGTCGAGCAGAACGACCAACACGTCAAACCTGCCCTCGGGTGGTCACAGTACCAGGTGCGTGGCGACACAGCCATCCGGCGGCATTGGCAGCTGGTCTGCTGCGCCTTCTGCTTCTGTTGGTATTACGTTAGTCCGCCTCGTGGTCGGGCAGCGGAAGCCTCTTCTGAGTCACCGGAGACAGGAGTTCTTCTGGAGACAAATGGTCCCGGAAAAAACAGGGGAACGCGGAAAAAAAATCCGCCAGGGGAATGGCCAGCGGTTCCAGATGTCCTGGCCACGAGCTCTGCGGGCAGTGCGTTCCTGGTTGGAGCCCTGGATCCTGCTGCGACGCTATTGGCGGGCGTGGTCCGAACAGCCCCCTCCTGGTCCACTGCAGGGATTGGTTGAGGCGCTTGCCCATGGCCAGCACCTCTTCCTGTACTCGATGTTCTAACGAGGATGTTTCTTTGGATAGCGCATCCAGCCAAGGGTATGGATAGCCCAGCTTATCGATGAACTACTGACCTGCAT
>JAFMRP010001405.1 GCA_017354095.1 Ktedonobacteraceae bacterium | reverse complement strand
CAGAAGAAGCGCGGCAAAGGCAAGCCGCAGATCTGGGTCATCCCCACCGATGGCGGTGAGGCACGCCAGCTGACCTTTATGGAACATGGTGCATCCTCGCCGGTCTGGTCGCCTGACGGCGCACGCCTGCTGTTTAACGCCAAAGTTGGCCCGTCCGAAGAAGATCAGCCCGGCGATAAACCGCTGCCAAAAGTTCGCGTCATTGATCGGCTCTGGTATCGCACGGACGGCGTTGGTTTTACCTTCGAGCGCCGCTCCCACTTCTTCCTGGTCGATCTCGCTGGCGGAGAACCGCAGCAGCTCACCGATGGCGACTGGGACGATTCTGCTGCTCAGTGGTCGCCTGATGGCTCGCGCATTGTCTTCACCTCAGATCGCAGCGATGATCGCTGGAGCTGGCCCGGTTCCGATGTCTATACCCTGGCTATCCAGGACAGCAGGGCCGGAGAGCTGCGCTGCCTGACCGATGGCACGCTCTCCTGCAATGCCCCCTCCTGGTCGCCCGATGGCCAGACCATCGCCTTCCTGGCCTCTCCGCAATCGCAGTCTGCCGGCTATATCCATCTCTATACCGTACCTGCTGGCATCTCGGGCGCGCAGGCCACCAATATCTCCAGCGCGTTTGAAGGTTCCTGCCTGGACTTTACAAACAGCGATATTGGTGATGAGCATCTCACGCCCGCTCCCGCCTGGTCGGCTGACGGTCAGACACTCTACGTGCTGGCTTCCCAGCGTGGCGCCTCGCGTGTCTATGCTATGCCGGTCAGCGGTTCCGACGCCCACCCTGCCACGTTGACGCCGGGTGAGGTGCATGCGCGTGACTTCAGCATTGATGCCGCCGGGCATACCCTTGCTGTGCTGCTGGCCGATGCCACGCGCCCGCAGGAGATCTTTGTCGTCTCCGCTGCTTCCTCGGGTGAACTCCAGCGCATTACCTCCACGAACGATGAGTTCTTTAATCAACTGGACCTGGCCAGCCCTGAATCTATCACCTACGAGGGCGCGGATGGCTGGCCTATTGAGGGCTGGGTGCTCAAGCCGCGTGACTTCGACCCAACGAAGAAATATCCCCTGGTGGTCGAGATCCACGGCGGCCCCCACACGCAGTACGGCTATGGCTTCTTCCACGAGATGCAGATGCTTGTGGCTCAAGGCTATGTCGTTCTCTACACCAACCCACGTGGCAGCATTGGCTATGGCTACGACTTTGCTCATGCGGTACATGGTTCCTGGGGCGAAAAAGACTCTATCGATATCATGAATGGTGTGGACGAACTGGTGAAGCGTGGTTATATCGATGAGAAGCGTCTGGCTGTGACCGGGGGCAGCTATGGCGGCTTTATGACCAACTGGCTGGTTGGGCACTATCCCGACCGCTTCAAAGTGGCCATCACCGATCGCTGTGTCAGCAATATTGCCACCATGTTCGGTGTCAGCGATATCGGCTGGAAAATGTTCTCAGATACCCTGGAGACTACTCCCTGGGAGGATCTGGACAAATACATGCACATGTCGCCGCTGCGCTATGTGCAGAATATTCGCACACCGCTGCTCATCATCCACAGCGAGCAGGATCTGCGCTGCGGCATCGAGCAGGCTGAACAACTCTTCGCCGCGCTCAAATACATGGGTCGTGAAACCATGTTCGTGCGTTTCGAGGGCCAGAGCCATGGCCTCTCGCGTGGCGGTCATCCCAAACTACGCCTTGAGCGCTTGCGCCACATCCAAAACTGGTTCGCTAAATACCTTCAGTAGCTCGGGAGGTATCAAACTGGGAGGTGCAGGAGGGAGTCAACACATTCTCCGCCTCCCTTATGCCTGTGGGAAATGTAGGGCCACCCCTTGCGGGTGGCCGGTTTGCTGCCTGCCAGTTCCGTGCCCTCCACTAATTCATGGCTCATAGATGCCGCGCACGCCATCATCTACCACATGGGTCAGCCGCACCTGCACCAGCGTGCTGCGCCAATCGCGGCTTTCTTCCGGCAGATTC
>JAFMRP010001404.1 GCA_017354095.1 Ktedonobacteraceae bacterium | reverse complement strand
TTGTGGCGACAGTACGGCATGCCCGAGCCCCCGCGCGTGATCCAGGCCCTGGAAGCCTACCGCGCCGACCAGGACGAACTGGCCGACTACATCACCGACCGCTTCGATCACGTCGAAGGCGCCACCACAGCTGCCTGCGCGATCTATCGCGACTATTACATCTGGGCCACCAACGCCCACATCCGTCCCCTTCCTGAGCATCTGTTCTTTCGCCAGCTCACCGCTCGTGGCTACCAGCGCGAACGCACACGTACCACTCGCTCCTATCGCGGTCTGGCCCTCAAACCCCAATACACGCCAGACTCGCATGCCAACGGCGAGCAACATACCCATGATTATCAGGGCACCAACGCATCGTCCCACGAATCGTTCCTGCCTACCGAGTCGCTGCGGCCCTTTTTCCAGCCGCCCTCCCCGTTCCAGTACCCTGGCGATACCAGCCGGTACTAGCCATGAAAAACGCCTGGATCGGACTGAGAGACGGCGGTGACACTGTGACACTGCGATGACACTGCCGTGACACTGCTGAATCGGCCTGGGAAGCCGTTGTGACACTGTGACACTGCTTTTACATCGATTCCCCAAAAAATTTCGCTTGACCCACACTCTCCAGATATAACTCAGCGGGGGTGCAGGGGGCGCCAGCCCCCTGCCGGGGTCTGGGGTGTCCCCAGAAAATCCCTTTTTCATCTTTTTATGCTATGCTACTACAAGCAAAACTTAGCAGGAGGCATCAATAATGGCAAAAATCATCCACGGCGAACGCGCCGGACGACTCGGCAAACTCTCCGTCGGCTGCTCAGCCGTCATCTTCAACGAAACCCACAACAAAGTACTCCTCACACGCAGAAGCGACAACGGGCGCTGGTGCCTGCCCGGAGGACACATGGAAGCAGGCGAAAGCGTCTCCGAAGCGTGCGAACGCGAAGTCATGGAAGAAACGGGACTGCATATACGCGTCATCCGCCTGGCCGGCATATACAGCGACCCCCATCGCCTGGTCGAATACGCCGACGGCAACCGCTACCACATCGTCAACCTGAACTTCGAGGCCGAAATCATTGGCGGAACCCTGCAACTGAGCGAAGAAACCACCGCATACGGCTACTTCACCCTGGCCGAATCAGAAAGCATGGACCTGCTCGATAACCATGACCAGCGCATCCGGGACACCATCGCCAGCCAGGAGCGCACCGTCCTGTCATAAACTTCACCCCGAAGCACAAGACCGCCAGGCAAAAAAACGTGAGACAACGACAGCGGATCTGTAGGGGCAAGGGGCGGGTGCGTGGGGAGGCGGGGCCCTTGAGGTTGCCCTTCGTGCCCGCCGCCTCCTTTCTCCCATCCGCCTTGCGCGATTGCACTGACCCCTACCAATCGCCTGACCTGGTGAGATACAATGGGGTAGACAAAACCACAGCACAATGAAGTGTTTAAAGGAGTATAAATCATGGCCAGAGTTATCGAAAACATCACCACGCGCGCCCAGGCGCCGTTTAAAAATGAAGCAATTACCGACTTCTCCAAACCCGAATATCGACGCGC
Organism: Ktedonobacteraceae bacterium; assembly: GCA_017354095.1. Classification (GTDB taxonomy): domain Bacteria; phylum Chloroflexota; class Ktedonobacteria; order Ktedonobacterales; family Ktedonobacteraceae; genus Bu33. The sequence continues at coordinate 446 of JAFMRP010001404.1, read as the reverse complement.
CCAGGAAGAAGCCCTGGCAAAAGTCAAAAGCGAACTGGGCCGCACCTACCCGCTGATCATCGGCGGCCAGAAAATCACCAGCGACAAAACCTTCGCCTCCCTCAACCCCTCCAATCCCAGCGAGGTCATTGGCTATTTCTCACGCGCCACCGTCGAACAGGCCAACCAGGCCATACAGGTCGCCGCCACAACATTCCAGACCTGGAAACGCACCCCGGCACAAGAGCGAGCCGGCTACCTCTTCGCCTCCGCCGACCTCCTGCGCCAGCGCCGCTTCGAAATGAACGCCTGGATGATCTACGAGGTCGGCAAAAGCTGGATCGAGGCCGACGCCGATACAGCCGAAGCTATCGACTTCCTGGAATACTACGCGCGCGAAATACTGCGCCTGTCTGGCGATCAGCCGGTCGTACAGGTTGAAGGCGAAGAAAACAAACTTGTCTATA
>JAFMRP010000035.1:403-14128 GCA_017354095.1 Ktedonobacteraceae bacterium | reverse complement strand
ACAATCAGGACACCGCCTGCTGAAGAGGAGACGGCCACCCACACGCCTTCTTTTTTGCGGCGTTGAGGTGTGGGTGGTGTTGTGTCTGTTTGTACTGACGGTGGAAAGTACGTTATGAGACTGGGAATGCTTGACGTGGCAGGTGATCGGTGAACTGGTAGTCTGGATCGATTTGCTCGGTCAGATCTTCCCCTGTGGCCGCATTGGCCCAGGCATGCGCATTTTTGCGATGAAAGGCGATGGTGTGCTGATAAAACTGCTCCCAATCTTTCTCACAACGATCCACGGCGTGTTGCATGCTGCGCAGTGTTTCCAGATTTGGTGCTTCCAGGTGGTGGAGTGGCAGGAATACTCCTCTCTCCAGGGATCGCACATACTCGGATTGAGTGATCCAGCCGATGAGGGCATCTCCCACCTGTTGCCGTAAAAAGGTGAGATCATCCTCGGTGACGATCTTGTTCCCGATGACAGCGATTGGAACCTGGTAGTCTCTGGCGTAGTGTTGGTATTGCTGATAGACACTGAGCGATTTGAGGGTAGGCTCAACCACTACAAAGGTCAGATCAAACTTGGTAAACATGCCTGAGGCAAACGAGTCCGCGCCAGCGGTCATATCCACGACAACGTACTCTCCAGGCTCATCCAGCAGATGGTTGAGGATGAGCTCGACCGCTCCCACCTTGGAGTGATAGCATTTGAGGCCCAAATCCTCCTGGCTCAAAGGCCCGGTGACCATCAAGCGTATGTCATTGACCTGGCAGGAGAAGTAGTGGTAGATGGGATTGTCCTCGGTGACGCGAAGCAGGCGTGAGCCCTGCCCAGGGGGTGTCGTTTTCACCATCGACGCGGTTGAGCGTATCCGTGGATTCTGCCCACGGAGATAGTCTTTGATCCGATCCATTTCTAATCCCAGGGGAGGAATCAGCGCTGCATCAGCGGATGAGAGGCCCAGGGTCAGGCCCAGATGTTGATTGATATCAGCGTCAAAGGCCATTACGGGCTGTGTTTGCAGGGCAAGAGAGCGACAAAAGAGCGCGGAAAGCGTGGTTTTCCCGCTTCCGCCCTTTCCAACAAAAGCAACTTTCATCTCGTAGAACACACTCCAAGTTTCTCATGAAAATGCAGAGAGGCACATTCGTTTTCGCCGCTTTTACCTCTCGCTTTGAGATACAGTATCATTTGTTGACGACCTTGTCTACCCCTCCCTTCAGATGGCATTACTGAGACTTGATCTCATTGACAGCGAACACGAGCATATGGTATCGTTCAATGAGATTGTATCTCAGTAATGCCATACTTATTTTTTAAGGAGTGTGTGTGATGTCTTCGCGAAAGCGTCTTTCTTTTTCGCTGCTGTGCGCATGCATGGTGCTCTTGCTGTGCACGGCTTGCGGCAATGCAGGGAGTGGGGGCAATGCAGGGAACACGACGTCCAAGGTGATTTCGGTGGTGGCGGCGGAAAACTTTTACGGGGACCTGGTACAGCAGATTGGAGGGAATCATGTCGATGTGGTGAGTATTCTCTCGGACCCCGATGTTGACCCACATGAGTATGAATCGAATGTCCAGAATGCTACTGCAGTAGCGAAAGCACAACTGGTCATCGAGAACAGCGGAGGGTATGACGACTGGATGGACAAGCTGCTCTCTGGTTCTCCAAATAGTAGCCGTCTGGTGGTGAAAGCCTTCGATGTCGCCAGGGTGAAACTGGAGGACAATGAGCATGTCTGGTACAGCATTGACAATGCTCAGACCATCGCCCAGACCATTACTGAACGTTTGAAGCAACTAGATAGCGCTGATGCGGCAACCTTTGATAGTAATCTGCAGAAGCTCAATACGGCGCTGCAGCAGATCCAGCAAAAAATCACAGCCATCAAGTCGAAACATGCCAATACCCCGGTTGCGCTCACCGAAACCATTTTTCTCTACCAGTCCGGGCCGCTTGGCTTGCATGTCTTGACACCAACCGAGTTCCAGAAGGCTGTTGCGGAAGGCAACGATCCACCGGCCAATACCGTGATCACCGCAGATGACCAGATCAATCAGCAGCAGGTGAAAGTGCTCATTTACAACGAGCAAACTTCGACAGCGGTGACCCTCAAATTACAACATGATGCGCAGGCACACCATATCCCCATTGTCGCGGTGACCGAAACGATGCCCAAAGGGAAAACCTACCAGTCCTGGATGTCGGATCAGTTGACCGCATTGGAGCAGGCGTTAGGGGCGTAGCAACTGATACGGCGATGGAGCATGGTTTCGGTCATGCCAGCGCATTCGCCATGTACAGTGCCTGTATGATAGCTATACAGGCACTGCGGCTCCCATCCAGATTGAGTCCATTCGCCAATCATGCACCTGAGGGTGGTGGGCATGGTGATCACCGCCAGGAACTGGCCTGTTCGCTTTTTATGGTTTGTGTCCAATGGTGAAGAGCACCCGGCAGAGCAGCGGAAAGCCATCCGGTTGTTTGATCGCTTGCAACCGGTGGAATGCGTCAGACTGAAAGCGTGCCAGGTCGGAGGGCGGGAGAGTTTCCAGCAGGTGACGCATGCCATGTGACCATTGTGCTGCCCACCACTCCTCTTCGCTGGCATAGACGAACTCTCGCTGCTCTTCCACGATCGCCAGCTGGGTAAACCCTGCCGATGCCAGCGCGGCACGCAAGGCGTCGGCGTTATTCAGTGTTTGATAGGTGAACCAGGGAGCAGCCTCCCAGTTGAGTGGAGAAGATTTCAGCAAATCACCATACCACAACCAGCGCTCGTCGGTTGTTCCCCACGTTGAGATCGCGATGGATCCTCCTGGCTTTAACACGCGAGCACATTCCCGCAACGCGTGCTCAAGATGAGGAAAGAAGAACAATCCGAAGCCACAGCACACCACATCAAAGGACGCTGAGGGAAATGTCAGATGCTCGGCATCCATGACATACATGCTGGCCTGGGCAAGCTGCCGTCTCTGTATCTCTTCTTGGGTCGTCTCTACCATGTTTTCCGCGAGATCGATTCCAACGACGCTGCCGCCTGCTCCGACTTGCTCGGCGGCGGGAAAGAGGACGGCTCCTCTTCCAGCGGCCACATCCAGTACATGTGCGTGCTCAGGAAGACGCGCCAGTTCGACCAGACGTTGGCCAAAATAGGTGAAGAGAGGCGGGCCAGCCTGATCGTAGGTCGCAGCAGCACGACTAAAACCAGCGGCAATCTGCTGTTTCTGCTGCTGGTGTTGTGTGGGATTTACGTTTTGCATGGGTTTCCTTCCGCATGGTTCTTAGCTCTATCATGTAATTAATGATACGCAATATCATTTTCGAATGTCAAGTCATGTTACCTGGAGGAAGATAAGGCTCACACCTGGTACATAAGACCGCACTTCCAGCGGCTTTCTGCGGTTCTTGGAGGTATCTCACATTCCCAGTCTTCACAGTTGACACGTGGTGGAGGATTCGGTATCATGATTTAATGATACTTGATATCATTAAATCATGCGCGTTTGATCATCTCTTATGGGAGGGAGCTATGGACAATGGGCAGAGCAGACTGGCCCCCTGGTCATATCAGGAGGTGAGACAATTAGGCACTGCGCTGTTCAATCAGCAAATGTGGTGCTGGGGGCAGGATATTCGTCGAGCCGAGGGCAATCTGCTGCTCGCATACGGGTTCACCCATCAGAGGCCGCCAGCAGGAACTGCTGGGAGTACCGCCTATCACCTGCATCGAGCAGAACGAGACACCATCGTGCTCTGGGGATTTGGTGTCTTTTACGCGCAGCCGGCGCTTGGTGGTCTCTTCTTAAAGCGCTACGGCTTCCGTCCCCGGCTTACCCCTGACGCTCAGCCTCCTATGCAGGCCTGGGGACTCGAACAACTCCCTACCCTTCGTCTCCCACGCTGCGACGAGCACCGTCGTCTCATGGCGCGCCTCTTCTCGCCGATGCTTTCCTGGATGGGGACTTACGAAGCATGGGTACTTCAGCAGTATGGTTCCGCGTATCGAGAGCAGTGTCTCGCGCAGTGGCGGCATCCCGTTTGTCCAGCAGAGCAGATTGCATCAATATGGCTGAGTCTTGCGGCGTACTACGAGTCGAGAGGGACAGGTTCACCTGATTCCAATTATTGATACTGAGTATCATTGACAGCAGGCCGGGATATCCGGTATACTAGCAGCGACAATTAATGATACTAAATATCAATTAAGAATGGTAGAAAGAAGGAATTGTTGAGCTATGCCGGTGTATGAGTTTGTGTGTCCGGCGTGCAGGACACATTTTGATGAGTTGCGTCCTGCTCGCGAGGCCGACGACAGAGCGTGGTGTCCCACCTGCGCTACGGAGGCGGTGCGTCAGCTCTCGCGCTTCGCCTTCAAAAAGGCGACCAGGGGATCAGCAAGTGATGCCACTACCAGCGTTACCCCTCATGCCCGTGGCTGTGCATGCTGCCTGCCTTCTCCATCACGCTCTCGTCGTGGATGAGGCATCGTTTGTGCCATGCTCCTGAGGACTCTGGAAAGGATCTATTATCATCATGCACCCATCGTTGCAGGGTATTCGATCTGAGCCACCACAGCTGGTTCCGGCAAGGCGCGACGACTTTGAGGCCGTTGCGACGCTGTTTGCCGCTTTGCATGCCTATAATGCCTCACTCAATGCGCAGTTTGCTCTGGCTGATGACTGGCAGCCATTGTTGCGTGAGCATTTTCTGCGCACGCACGCGACTGACAGTGCGCTCTGGCTGCTTGCCTGGTACCAGCAGCACCCCATCGGGCTACTCATTGTGGAGCAGCATCTCGATTCGCCGCTGTTTCGTCACCGTGCCTGGATTGAACTGGTCGCGCTCTATGTGGATCCCACCTATCGTGGCGGGGGACTGGCGCAGCGGTTGCTGGAGGAAGGAAGGCAGTGGGCGACGCGGCATGGAGCTTCGCATATGCAACTCTACGTCACAGCGCACAATGAGCGAGCGCGCGCCTTATATCGCCGTTGTGGCTGGCAGCCCATTCAGGAAATCTGGTGCCTGACGCTCTCATCTGAGCCACCCTCGCATCCGTTTCCGGCGGATCCCTCGTGCACAGGCGAGCTTCTCAATAACGGGCACCATCACCTGGCGCTGAAAACGCATCAGCAAGCAGCGCAACATTTGACGAAGGATTCCTCTCTTGATGACCCATCACAACACGCTGAAAGGAACAGCTACCTATGACTACAACACCAACGCACGTCCCGGTGACCGTGCTTACCGGGTTTCTGGGCTCTGGCAAGACCACATTGCTCAATTATCTCCTCACCGCTGAGCATGGCAAACGCATTGCCGTGATTGAAAACGAGTTTGGTGAGGTTGGCGTCGATCAGGACCTAGTGATTGGCGCGGAAGAAGAGATCTTTGAGATGAACAATGGCTGTATCTGTTGTACGGTACGCGGTGATCTGATCCGCATCCTGGGCAACCTGATGAAGCGCAAAGATCGCTTCGACTACATCTTAATTGAGACCACTGGCATGGCCGATCCTGGTCCCGTAGCTCAGACATTCTTCGTCGACGACGAGATGCAGAGCAAGTTGCGGCTCGACGGCATCGTCACGCTAGTTGATGCCAAGCATGTCTGGGAACACCTGGATGAGAGCGACGAGGTCAAAGAGCAAATCGCTTTCGCGGATGTGATCCTGCTCAACAAGATCGACCTGGTGCCGGCTGAGGAGGTTGACCGACTGGAGGCACGGATCAAGGGGATGAACGCCGCCACAAAGATCTATCGCACGCAGAACGCGGTCATCGATGTGGAGAAGATCCTGCATGTAGGTGGTTTCAACCTTGACCGCGCACTGGAAGTCGACACCAGATTTCTTGAGCCGGAGTATCCCTTCGAATGGGGTGGGATCTACCAGCTTGCCGCGGGGGCCCATCAGCTCGCGCTGCAACCTGGACCTGATCCATCCATCAAGGTGGCGCTGCTTCGTGCCCAGGATGCGACGGCGGAGAGCCTGGCGGCACGCACCATGGATGCGGTGTTGTGCTTTTCCAGCGATGAGCAGATGCGTCGTCCCGGCGAGGTTCTGGACTGCACCGATGTGCTGTATCAACTGACGCTGGAGGGGCAGGAGCTCTCCTACCCACTTGTGATTGAGCAGCCAGGGTGGTATATCCTCTACACGCAGCATCATCCCAGCGAATTCCAGCTGGAGCTGCGTCATGCAGGCGGCGTGCTGACGCCTGCCGTGACCCACGACTATAAGCCCAAGCATGAGCACGATGACGAGGTGACATCGGTGGGCATCGAGGTGCCAGGTGATCTCGATCCACGCAAACTCAATGACTGGCTGCGCGAACTGTTGCGCAATCAGGGTCCCGACATCTTTCGCATGAAGGGCGTGCTTAGCATTCAGGGAGCGGAAGAGCGCTACGTCTTCCAGGGCGTGCATATGCTCTTCGATGGTCGCCCGGATCGTCCCTGGGGGACGGCATCACGCCGCAACTCCCTCATTTTTATTGGTCGCAATCTGGATCGTGAACAGCTCAATCAAGGATTCAAAGCATGCCTGGCATAAAACCGCACTCGAAACGGATCATGGATCCTACCTCCCGCCAGCAGTGGCTAGCGCAACTGGATGACCATGTCAACGCGTTGGCCTGGTCACCTGATGGGAAATGGCTTGCCGCGGCCGTTATTAGCGGTCCCATCACCGTTTTCTCTGGCAAAACAGGGCAGGTCGCGCATGTGCTGGAGGGGCATGGCTTTGGCACCTGCGAGATCGGATGGAACGCAGATGGAAGCCTGCTGGCCAGTGTGGGACAGGATGGGCAGGTCAAACTCTGGGATTCGCACACGGGTGAGGAGCGTTGCTCCTTGCCCGGTGGGAGCGCCTGGGTTGAGCATCTGGCCTGGCATCCCCAGGAGAACCTGCTCGCAACTGCGGCGGGGCGCACGCTGCGCCTGTGGGATGCGGTAGAAGGTACGCTCGTCCGTGAGTATCCCAGCCATCGTAGCACCGTTGCTGCCATTGCGTGGCAACCTGGGAGCAGCATCCTGACATCGGCAGCTTATGGTGGGCTCTCCTTCTGGAGTGTCGATCGGGACGAACCACTGGAGCAATTCGAGTGGAAGGGCTCGATTCTGACCATGGCCTGGAGTCCCGATGGCAAGCATATCGCAACGGGCGATCAGGACGCCACCGTTCATTTCTGGATCTTCCAGAGTGGTGAAGACCTGCAGATGTGGGGCTATCCCACCAAAGTGCGTGAGCTTTCCTGGAGCAGGACCGGGCGCTACCTGGCGACGGGGGGAAGCAATACCGTAACCATCTGGGATTGTTCCGGCAAGGGACCTGCTGGAAGCAAACCCATCGAGCTCGAGGGGCATGCGAGCCTGCTGACGGCGTTGGCGTTTCAGCATCGAGGGCCGCTGATTGTCACCGCCAGTAACGAAGGCCGCGTGATCTTCTGGAATATCGAACGTCCTCGCCGCCCCCTCGTGCAGGCCACCTTTGGCGCTGGCATTAGCCAGCTCTGCTGGGCCCCTGATGATCAACACGTGGCGATGGGCACCGAGGGTGGAATGGTGACGGTTTGTACCCCACCACGATGACGAGAGAAAGTGAGAGGTTGTATGACATTGCTTCCCCAGGAGCGTGCTGATCAGCGCGTCCCGGTGTATGTGCTGGTCGGGTTTCTTGGCAGCGGCAAAACCACGGTGCTGGGCGAGATGATAGGCTGGTGCGTCGAACGGGGCCTCAAGCCGGGCCTGATCATCAATGAGTTCGGCGAGGTCTCAGTTGATGGCGAGGCGCTGCGCGAGGAAGGACTCGCCATGACCGAGTTGACCGATGGCTGTGTCTGCTGTACGGCAGGTGAGGATCTTGTCCCCGCCATCATGGAGATGGCCCGCCGTCCCGATGTGGATCTTGTCTTCCTGGAGGCAACGGGACTGGCCGATCCCGCGGATATGCTCGATGAGCTGACCGACCCCGCTCTCTGGCAAAAGACCCTGGTCGGCGGCATCATTTCGGTCATGGATAGCAAGCGTATCATCGAACTGGCTGGAAACCTGGAACTGGCGCGCCGGCAGATCGAGTTTGCCGATGTGCTGGTGATGAACAAGTGCGACTTGATCGATCAGGCGTGGCGACAGGCGCTGCTTGCGTGGGTGCCCCGGGTCGCACCCAATGCGCGAGTCTTCGCTGCGGTGGAGGGCTTACCTGAGGAAGGAGTGGAAGCCTTGCTCACCCATGCGCTTCACCTTGGGACAGCCCGCTTTGAGCAGGCCAGCGCTGCTGCTTCCCACAACGTGCGTGAACACCAGGCTCACCAGAAACATGAACATGACGAGCAGCACGAACATGACCATACGCATGATCATCATGAGCATGGGCATGCGCATGAATCCATGCATACGGTGAGCTTTCCCCTGGATCAGCCGCTCGAACGGACTCGTTTTGAACGCGTTCTGCGCGAACTGCCAGAGGAAGTCTATCGTGCCAAAGGCTTTGTCACCTTTCTTGATGATCCCAAAACCATCCATGTTTTTCAGTACATCCCGGGCTTTCTGCGCATCCGACCGTTCAAACTGCAGCATCTCAGTCTCTTGCGAGGCGTGTTTATTGGCCAGAACCTGGACAAAGCGTGGCTCGCTGAGCGGCTTCAGGCCTGTCTGATGTCGACCCCTGCTGAGCAGATACGTTCATAATCTCTGGTTCAGCGAAGCGTGTTGTGTGCCGGTCCTTCCTACGGCATGCAACACGCTCTTTCCTGTTGCTCTAACGCGTTTGCCAACGAGAAAAGCCTGGCAGGGCACGTACTAGAAAAGGAAAAAAGCATGGTATCTTTACCAAGGATAAAAAGCACTGTGGTGGTGCGAGAGGATGGGAAACTGATCAAGGTGGTACAGCAGCGAGGACAGCTCTTCATCTGCGCGCATGGCTGCTGCTGCGGGAAAACCGAGCGTGGTGTTGCCCCCGTGCCGCAGGATCTCTACCATCGTGAGTGGGAGCGCCGCACACTACGCAACCGGGTGCATCTGACCTTTTCCGCCTGCCTGGGACCTTGTTCGCTGGCCAATGTTGCCTTATTGCTCTTCGATGGCCGACCTACCTGGTTTCACTCACTCCATACCACTGAACAGGTCCTGGCACTCTATGATTACATCGAAGCACGATTGCTCAGTGATCTCCCGCTTCCCCTCCCTGAAAGCCTGCAGAAGTATGTTTTCGATGGCTTTGCTCTCGCAGAAGCTCATATGCCTTCACTGGCCTCTGCCAACGAGCGTCTGCCCTAGACGGAGAAGGATGGGGATGTGCCTACAATCTGGCAGGCACATCCCCATCCTTCATGCAAGCAACACTGGATTACTCGCTTGCAGGAAATGATGCTGGTTGCATCGAAACATGGAGTTCGTTGCGGCACTGAGCACAGCGTCCAAAGAGCGTCAGGCTCAGTCCTTCCAGGGAAAAATCGGTTTGCGCGCAAACGGTGGCGCATTGCTCGATGGGAAGCTCAAGATGTACCTCAACAAAACGGCGGCACTGGATGCAGGTTAGATGATAGTGAGTATTATCACGACAGACGTGATAGCGATGCGACCCATCGGCATACGTGATCCGATCCAGTAATCTCTGCTGGAGCAACACTTCAATCGAACGATAGAGTGTTGCACGACCCAGGCGGTGGTCTTGCTGTCGCAGATCCTGCCAGAGATCATCAATCGAGAAGTCGGTGCTCCTGGCCGCGAGTTCGGCCAGACGATCAGCAATCAAGCGCCGTGGACGGGTGGTGCGCTGACCTGCCTGATCCAGTGCGGTAGCAATTTTTTGGGCTATCACCGTGTCGCTCATCATCGTTGACTGGCTGCGGCAGGCAGATGCACCTTCTCGGAGTGAGGAAGCAAGATTATTCTGCAGCGTTGGCCAGATGTCCTTCCTTTGTTTTATCAGTAATGATATAATGTATCATTAATTTTGTCAAGCAGGCTTCTGGAAGGACAAGCGAGAAAACTTTGCATCATGATCGTGGCTCACAACTGCTCGTGTGCTTTTTCATGAGGAGACGCACCCCTCTTGACAAGGCCACCGCGTGCGGCTATTATCTGAATATATGCTCACGTAAGAGAATCATAAAGAGACAAGGCATGTCACACCTGACCAGAAAAAGCGAAGAACTTCCCTACAAGCCACAGCCGATTGATCCTGAGAAGGTGGCTGAACTTCAAGCAGCGGCTCCTTCCGATGAACTGATTGCGCTGGTGGCTTCGACCTTTCAAGCTCTGGGTGATCCCACACGCTTGAAAATGCTCTACGCGCTCTCAAAGCAATCCTGTTGTGTGCGCGATCTCGCCATTCTGGTCGGGATCTCTGAGTCGGGCGTCTCTCATCAATTGCGACTCTTGAAGGATCGACGACTAGTCAAACAGCGGCGTGAGGGGACGACCATCTACTACGCCCTCAGTGATAGTCATCTGGCTGTGTTGTTCCGAGAAGCCGAGTATCATGCCGATCATGTGGTCCATGACCTGGCTGATCATCCGTATCCGTGAGCTGGTGGACTCTCCATCATTTATACAGTGGAGGTTTTTTTGGCTTTTCTACCTGAATAACTGAACAGATAGACAGAAAGGAAGATACTTGTTGTATGGCACCATCCTCTGGAGCACTGGCGCGCATGCAAACTGTTTGCGTCTCCTGTATACGTGGTGGACACCGATTTGCCCTGCGCTATCGTGCTTTTCTCGCTTCACCAGGCACGCTTTTCACCTTTTTGAGTCTCATTCTGCTGATTGCCGCCACCATTCAAACCCCGGATGGACTGATCAACGCTGAGCACGCCCGAACCTGGCTGTATCTGGCGGCAGCTCTGGCTGGTTCCCTCTACATCTGGTGGGAGGCTATTCAAGGGATTCGCGAGCGTGACTTTACCGCCGATATCCCGGTATCCTTTGCCACTATTGGAGCACTGGTCATCGGTCAATATGCAGCGGCGGCGGTGGTGGCGGTCCTGCTGCTGGTGGGAGGGATGCTTGAAGCGTTGGTCTCTGCACGTGCTGACAATGCGCTGGAGTCCCTGGCGAAGTTGCTCCCTGATCGAGTGACGGTTCGGAGGGCGGGGGAAGACCGTATGGTAGCGCTCTCCGAGGTCAGAAGCGGCGATCTGGTGTTAATCCGTTCCGGAGAACGTGTCCCGGTGGATGGCACTGTGGAGCGTGGGAGCGCTTCGGTCAATCAGGCTGCCATTACTGGCGAAAGCCTGTCGGTCGAGAAACAAGAAGGAGACCTGGTGTACGCGGGGACGTTCAATGAAATGGGAGCGCTCGAAGTGTGTGCCACAAAGGTGGGAACAGAGACCGCGCTGGGCCAGATCCGCCGCATGGTTGAGGAAGCGAAGGCTCAGAAAGCTCCCATTGAGCGCATCCTCAACCGCTATGCCAAGTTCTACACGCCCGCCGCGCTCATGCTGGGCGCGTTGGTCTGGTGGTGGAGTGGCGATCTGCTGCGTGCCATTACCATTCTGATCGTGTTCTGCCCCTGTGTGATGGTGCTGGCAACACCCACGGCGCTTGTCGCCTCCATTGGCAATGCCGCTCTTCGTGGAAGTCTGGTCAAGAAAGGGGCCACCGTCGAAGCGATGGCAAAAGTGACCGCTGTCGTCTTCGACAAGACCGGAACGCTTACCTTTGGGCAGATCAAACTGACCACCATCCAGCCTCTTGGGGCAATTGCGGAAAACGATCTGTTACGTTTGGCTGCCATTGCGGAGAAGTTGAGTGAACATCCGTTGGGACGTGCGGTCGTGCAGGCGGCTCTTACGCGAGCGTTGAGCGTCCCTGATCCAGAACAGTTCACGGTCCTGCCAGGGTTGGGTGTTCGGGCGCGGATTGAAGGTGGTGGTGAAGTTCTCATTGGCCGGCCCTGGTTGTTCTCTGAGCAGGGCATCCCCGTTGATGAGACGGTTCTGACACGTGTGAAAAGCCTCGCCTCGGCTGGGCGTACGGTGATCCTGGTGGCATATCACCACCAGGTCGAAGGCCTGTTCGTCCTGGAAGATACAGTGCGGCCACAGGCTCGTTCGGTGATCACGCGCCTGACGAAACTTGGCATGCGCACGGTGCTGGTGACGGGAGACAACACCGAGACGGCACAGCGGATTGCCACAGAGCTCGGAATCAGTGACGTCCATGCTGAAGTCCTGCCAGCGCGGAAAGGAGAGATTGTCAAGCAACTCCAGGTCCAGGGACATAACGTTGCTTTTGTGGGTGATGGCGTCAATGATGGCCCGGCCCTTGCCACCGCGAATGTGGGTGTGGCGATGGGGTTAGGTGGCACAGATGTCGCCATTGAAACGGCAGAGATTGCTCTTTTGTCTGATGACCTGACGAAACTGCCTCATCTGCTCAGTCTCTCGCGTCAGGCCATGCGAGCCATTATGCAGAACCTGATGTTCTCGCTTTCCGTGCTTTTGATTGCAGTTGGGCTTGCCATTGTCGGTGTGCTCTCGCCAGTCACGGGTGCTCTCCTGCATGAACTCTCCTCCATTCCAGTGATCGCCAATTCAGCGCGACTCATTGGGATCAAGGAACGAGGTGAGTGAGAAGGTCGTGCAAGAGAGCAAAGCAAACAGAGGGAGCATTCCAACATGTGTTTCGCCGTTGGCGTATCGCTCCCCTCCATGTTACTAGTTCTCAGGAGCACCGATCATCTTCGGCTCTCTGGTTGCCAGAAGGGCAACGTCCGCTTGCGTGATAGCGGCTATCGTTTTCTGGATCTTGTATTGTCTGGTGGGCTGAGCTTTTTTCAGCAGCGCGATCACTGTCTCAATAGGTGGGCATCCAGGCTCGGAACAGCGGAGTTCGGTCACCATGATCGAGGTGTCTTCATCGGGATGCAGAGCATCATGCACCCAGCCTTTGATCTGCTCAATGAACTGAGGATCGCGTTGGTGTTTGGGTTCAAAAAAATCAGGTAGCATCGTTTTCTTTCTCCTCTGTAGGTGTTGTGCGCTGCGGCCATGGAACCAGCGCGCACGTCATCAATGATCGAAGCAGAATGATGCATGACATCATCCGCTTTTTTGTAGGTGGCGAGCGCTGGGTGACGGTTCCATCTCCACTGTGGCAATGGTGGGACCAACGCTTGGTTGTCCTGCTATCTCATGTTTCATGCTTCGTCGGTGCAGAAGCATGGGAAGAACGCGCACCAGCACATAGGTGGTGAAAGCAAAGGTGGTGAGAAAAAAGCTCACCGGATAGGGAAGGTAGAAGGCGACGACCAGGCCCATCCAGGTGAAGCAGACCGAGAGCGCCATGGAACAGCACATGGCCAGGGCGGGTCGCGAGGTCAGCCGCTCGGCAATGGCTGCAGGTGTGACCAGAAGGGCGAAGATCATCAAGACACCAACCACCTGTGTGGCTGCAGTCACCGCCAGGGCAAGGATCACCATGAAGAGCAGCGCCAGCACCTGTGTAGGTACCCCACGTGCCTCGGCGATCTCCTCATCCAGGGAAGCAAAGAGCAACGGTCGGTAGATCGCCAGGAGTGCAACGAGCGTGACCACGGTCATGATCAAGGTGGTCCACACATCACGCTGGCTAATGCCGAGCACCTGTCCAAAGAGGATGGCATAGGCTTCGGTCGCGTAGCCTTGATAGAGTGAGAGAAAGAGCACGCCCAAGCCGAGCATCCAGGAGAGCACAATGCCCGTCACCACGTCACGTCCTTGTAAGCGCTTGCCCAGCCCGCCCATGATCA
>JAFMRP010000035.1:0-393 GCA_017354095.1 Ktedonobacteraceae bacterium | reverse complement strand
CAATAGTGAAGGCCAGCAGACCAGCGAGCGAACTCAGTCCGACTAGCAGCGCCGCTGTCGCACCCGCAAAGCCAATATGGGAGAGCGAGTGGCTGGCGAATGAGAGTCCTCGCAGTACCACAAAATAGCCGACACAGCCTGCGACCATCGCCACCAGGGTTCCTGCCAGAAAGGCGTTGCGCATAAAGGCATAGTGAAAAAGATCCTGGATATCGGCGATCAAGTTCCAGGAGATGGTGGGACTACTGGCAATGATCAGATGGGGCTGAGCCGCGCCTGAGAAAAACCACCATGGCAGGAGCAGACCAAAGATGTGAAGATGCATCGTTCCAACCTCCTTCTAGCTGGCGAGATGCTGGCTCAGAGCTTGTTCCAGTTGGTTCAACTGGACGA
>JAFMRP010001403.1 GCA_017354095.1 Ktedonobacteraceae bacterium | reverse complement strand
TTTTTTGCCTGGACAAAAAACCCACGCTTCAGGCATACTACTATAAAGATAGAGTTCTGCCAACCTGGAAAGGACAAAGCTGTGCCTGAATATATTTCCAGGCTGCGTGTGCGTTTGAGCGCCAGCGACGCACACTACGGCGGCCAACTGGTAAACGGTGCCCATCTGCTCTCGCTCTTTGGCGATATCGCGACCGAACTGGCGATCCAAAGCGATGGAGATGAAGGACTGCTGGCGGGCTATGAGCAGGTTGAGTTCCTCGCTCCCCTCTACACGGGCGATTTCATTGAGGTCAGTGGCCGCATCACAAAATTTGGCCGCACTTCGCGGCGAATCGAGTTCGAGGCCTACAAGGTCATAGCCGCGCGCGGCGATATCAGCGATTCAGCCGCCGACATGCTGGACGAACCCCTGCTGGTAGGACGTGCCATCGGCACTACCGTGGTCAAAGCCAGGCTGCAGCGCAAGGGACAGCACCCACATGCCTGAGCGCCTCAAACGCGTCCCAATTCACAAGCGTGCCTGCCGCGTGGGCAACATTACAGCCATTCACGCCTACCGGGCCAACCGTGAACTGCTCACACAGCGGCTGTTGGAAGGCGGCTATCGCCTGCACACCACGCCGCATTTTCTCCTCTGTGTACGCCCTGCAGCACCCTCCATTATCGTCGTCCACTGGTTCGCGCCCACCGCCGTCGATGCCAACATCGGCCACTATATCATGCGCGAACTGCGCCCACTGGGCCTGCCATCGGATCAGCACGACTATAGCGACCTCTTCGCCGCTATCGTTTGTGCCCTCGCCCCACAAGACGCACCACGAGCGATGCGCCTCTACGCCACCAACACTCTACGCCGCTATCGCGACCTCCTCAACTCAAACATCCCGCATCCTCTACCTGACTCGCCTATCGGCATCTTCTCAACCCTCTACCGTCGAGTTCTGGCCCACCTGTCGTCCGGCGAACGCCTTCTGGACGCCGGCTGTTCCTTCGGCTTTCTGCCCTTGTTGGCAACCGAATACTGTCCTACCCTGACGCAGGCAGTCGGCTTCGACATCGAAGCTGGTTCTTTCTCTATCATGCACACATTGGCTGACGAACAGCAGCTTGCCCAGGTACGTTTTGTACAGGGGAATCTGCTTGCCGCCAGGGACATAACAGCCCTGAACCGCTTTGACACCGTGACACTGCTGCATGTACTCGAACACTTCACAGAGGATGACATGTACCGGCTGCTATCACACCTGCTTCCAGTTGTCGAACGACGCCTGCTCATCGCTGTTCCCTATGAAGTACAGGTGCCCGAAGCCGCTTACGGTCATCTGCAACTATTTGACCGCGCGAAACTACTGGCGCTGGGCGAGTGGTGTCTGCAGCAGTGGCAAGGAGCGGGCGGCCTTCGCTACGAGGATTGCGCTGACGGGCTGCTTGTGGTAGAACGTTATTAAGATCTGTTTTTCTCTCATTCGTAAGGAAGGTATATGCTCGATAAGCACGGCAAGGCTACCAGGCTGCCCAAAGCACCGCACCTGCCCAGGCGAGGCTTTGAGCAGACACAGCCTATCAGTGAGCTTCAAGATGGGGATTCCTTCGCAGAGCTCACATTCTCCCAGATCAACCTCAGCGGCTCCAGCGCCAGCCATATCTCTTTCGACCAGCTCTTATGCCAGCAAATACGCCTGAGCAACGTACAACTGAAACAGTCACAGGTGCTCGATAGCCGTTTTAGCGGCTGTGACCTGGCCAACGCTGCCTGGAATGAAGCCTCTTTCTGTCGCGTGGAACTGCTTGACTGCCATCTGACCGGGTTCTCAATGATCGAGTCGCTGGTACAGGATGTGCTGTTCAAGGATTGCCAGTGTGTCTTCGCGCAATTTCGCTTCGCCAGGATTCGCTCAGTGCTTTTTTCCCACTGCGATCTCCATGAGGCAGACTTTCAGGGCGCAAGCCTCAAAGATGTCGTTTTTGAAGATTGCAATCTGACTGGCGT
>JAFMRP010001402.1 GCA_017354095.1 Ktedonobacteraceae bacterium | reverse complement strand
CCAGGGCGGTTTTACATAGTTTTTTTGCGAGTCCCATTTTTGTGCTCCTTTAAATATTTAGCGATGTCGGGTTGGACTTTATCTATAGCATACATTTCCCATCATAAGGTACTATAGCATGCGCTTGAAGAGACGTGCAAACGGTACTATGGAGGGGTGTTGCGTGTAGTAGCCGTGCAGTGGTCTTGTGCTGGCACAACAGCAAGGAATAGGCGAGCAGTGTTTGTGGTTTGCAGTTCTCTCCCGTATAATTTACAGGTGAGTGTGATTTTAGAGAGATGAGGGAGAAGATGACGACCGAATTGCTATCACATATTACATTCGCGGAAGAGGTGGGCGTAGCGCTACAAGAGCAGCGTGCGGTAGTAGCGCTGGAATCGACGGTCATCGCGCATGGATTGTCTTATCCCGCCAATATTGAGGTCGCGCAGGCGATGGAGAGGGCTGTTCGAGCCGAAGGAGCAGTGCCGGCGACGGTTGGTATTCGCGATGGCAAGATCGTTATCGGGCTGAGCCAGGAGGAGATCTTGCACCTGGGTACAACCGGGAATATTCAGAAGGTCAGCCGGCGCGACCTGGCAATGACGCTGGCGCAACGGAGGTGGGGTGCGACAACGGTTGCGGGCACGATGCTCTGCGCTCATATGGCGGGCGTCCGATTTTTCGCGACCGGTGGGATTGGTGGTGTCCACCGGGGAGCGACTCAGAGTATGGATATTTCCGCTGATCTATTGGAATTGAGTCGCACGCCAGTTCTGGTGGTCTGTGCCGGGGCGAAATCGATTCTCGACCTGGATCTGACTCTGGAGTACCTGGAGACGCAGGGAGTGCCGGTCATTGGCTGGCAGACCGATGAGCTACCGGCCTTTTACGTGCGGTCGAGCGGGCGGCGGTTGCCCCATCGGTGCGACGATGTCGGGCTGCTGGCGGCGATGGTGCGTATCCAGTGGGAGTGCCGATTGGGTGGTGTTGTTGTTGGATGTCCTGTTCCTGAGCAATATGCCATGGAGACGGGACCATTGGAAGAGGCTACAGAGGAAGCACTGCGCCTGGCCAGGGAACGCGGGATACGAGGTGCGGCGGTGACGCCTTTCCTGCTTGGGCACGTTGCTGAGGTCACACGGGGCGAGAGCGTGGAGGCGAATAAGGCTTTGCTTGTTAATAACGCAACGTGGGCTGCGCGTTTTGCCCGGGCCTATTATCAGGGATCATCTGTGTAACAGAGTAAAGATGTTGATTTCTTTTTTCATAAGGACTACAATAGGTACAACGTAATTGAAAATCAATGCCTGGTCCTTTTTATCTGGCAAATTTTCCTCGTCTGAAAGGAATGTTATAGTGAACAGTTCTATCCAGCTGTCAAAGATTGTAGGGGGTGTCATACTCTCTATTCTGTGGGTATGTACTTTTCTATTTATCAAGTCCACGCTTGTGATCGACTGGACCGGCACAGGAGCTACCACCACCAACTTCAAGCTGGTTGTCAATCTGATTGGCCTCTTGATTATCGTAGGGTATCATATCTATACATACGTGCGTGGCAATGCTGAGACGACCAAGCTCAGCCTGACTTCTGTGCTTACCATCATCTGGCTGGCGCTGATCATTTTCTACCCGTTTAAAGATCCGGCCAATACGGCTGGTGGAGCGGTTGGTTTCTTCGCTCTGCTTGGTGGGTTGGCTGTGGTAGTGTTCTGGGTGCGCTTCTTCTCTGATGAAATTGTAGCCTGAGCCGGGCACAAACATACAAAAGGGTCGCTACGCGAGGATAGCCGTGTAGCGGCTCTTTTTGTATGTTTGTGTAATGCTAATGCCGGAAGTGGCGGCAGCCGGTAAAGAGCATGGCGATGGCGTAGCGGTTTGCCTGGCGGATTGCTTCATCGTCGCGTGGGGAGCCGCCGGGTTGGATAATGGCGGTGATGCCGGCGCGCGCTGCCATCTCGATGCCATCGGCGAAGGGAAAAGAGGCATCGGAAGCCATGATGGAGCCGCGA
>JAFMRP010001401.1 GCA_017354095.1 Ktedonobacteraceae bacterium | reverse complement strand
CTCTGACGAGCATGCACCGAGCACTCTTCCCAAGCCGCTCTCCTGCACTATCACTGCCAGTCCGTCTTCTGGGATCTTCAAAGGCTGCAAGCTCTGCGTGCCTCCAGCGAATCGCGCCAGACGTCGTAATTGGGTCACATTGTTGAACGTCTCCAACGTCCGCCCTCCGTTTTCACCACCACGGATTGGTGTCACAGCATGCTTCACATATCGTACCTCCCAGACCTCGGCTCCACTGGCTACCCCATCGAGACTGAGTATGAAGCTGCCATCGGGCTGCTTCGCAATGCCAACTTTCAATGGAAGGCCAGTTCTACTAGCTGCAGCCAGCACCCGCTGGGCATCTGCGAGCTGAGGACCGATCAACGATTGGGCGCCATTCACAATCAGTTGTGGCGTGGCCACACCATGCGCCCGCAAGGAGTGCGCGTAGGCGTACTGACGATCGGTGATGGCCTGGGAGCCAAACGGGTCCCGGAACCGCACGCTGTCCCAATAGTTGACGTGGAATGAGAGTACAAGCAGACGAAGATCCGCGTTCAGCTTACCTGCGAGGGCATCCGCTGGTGGGCATGAGCTGCAGCCCAGAGAGGTATACAACTCTGCGACCGTGCTAGGCGTACCAGCAGTCACCGGCTCTCCACACAGGAGAGCGGCCCAAGGCATGATCCACCACGGAGCCAAAAGATGACGCGATCCCATGAAAGGCACCCCCTTCTGCTGACTAAGTGAGACGAGGCCCAACTGTGGCAGTCTACCAGGCATACGCTGGGGAGACGCCCGACACTTCTAGAAGGCCCCAGTTACCGACGCCAGCACCCCTGCTATAGATCGTTGCATAAATAATGAGACTTCTGTCCCAGCATAATTGCAGCCGTTTGATATGCTTTGGGAATGAAGAAGAAACGTAAAGAGCCGACGCCTGCCCAGGCCGCCAACTATCGCAAGCGCAGCGATGCGGTTGCAGCAGTTCGGCGCGGCGAGACAATCGATGATGTCGCTAGGATCTACGGCGTCGGCAGAGCGACACTGTTCAGGTGGCTGGCGCGCTATCGGACAGGGGGAGAGGCGGCCCTTCGTGACGACGCGCGATCCGGTAGGCCTAGAAAGCTCGATGCTCGATTTATGGAGCAGTTGTATAACATCATCACGAGGGGTGATCCGAGGCAGTA
The DNA here is from genome assembly GCA_017354095.1 of Ktedonobacteraceae bacterium. GTDB lineage: Bacteria > Chloroflexota > Ktedonobacteria > Ktedonobacterales > Ktedonobacteraceae > Bu33. The sequence goes on along the minus strand of JAFMRP010001401.1, from coordinate 827 downwards.
TACGTTCCAGTTTTGCCTGTGGACGTTGGGGATCATCCGGACCCTGATCAAGCAGAAATGGGGAATCGAACTTAGCAAGGCGAGCGTCAGTCGGCTGATGGCTCAGTTAGGCCTGACGCCCCAGCAGCCGGCATACCGCAGTTATAAGCGGGACCAGAAAGAGGTTGATAGCTACCTCAAGCGGCGCTTTCCTCAGATTCGCCAGCTCGCTCGCGAGCGTGGAGCTGTAATTTACTTTGTGGACGAGGCGTCAGTGAAGGCAGACGCGCATCGGGGCACGACTTGGGGCAAGGCCGGACAGACGCCTATCATTGAAGACAGCGGCGACCGCTTCAGCGTTAACCTGATCAGCGCAGTGAGCCCTCGTGGCGACATGAAGTTTCGCGCGTTTGAAGGGACAATGAACCAGGACAAGTTCCTGGACTTCCTGGTGGATCTTCTGCATGACACCGGCAAGCCCATCATCGTTATCGTCGACAACGCCAGTTACCACAGCGGGAAGTTCGCCAAGAAGTGCGCAGAGAAGAGCGGTGGATTGGTCTCCTTGTTCTTCTTGCCTCCATATTCTCCTGAGCTGAACCCTGATGAACAGGTGTGGAACCACACGAAGGCCCGGATCGGGAAGATGTTTGTGGAGTCCAAGGAGCACCTCCTTGATTCAGTCAGAAACGTACTGAAGTCGATTCAGATGTCGCGAGACTTGATTCTTTCGTTCTTCCAGCTGCAGGACACCAAGTACGCTGCTGACGCCTGTTAGTCTCGTCTCGGCCTAACATTTGTCGAAAGCAGTCTCATTATTTATGTAACGGTCTATATGCGGGGTACGT
>JAFMRP010000343.1 GCA_017354095.1 Ktedonobacteraceae bacterium | reverse complement strand
TAGTACCCGTCTCCTGGCTTCCTGCTTCATCACCACACGTTGTGGTCAGGATACCTGGACCAGTTGCCACTCCTGGCTCGCCGAACCGTTCCAGGTGTTCTCGACGATAGCTGCTCCTGCTGTCGTTGAGCCACCATCGACATCCATCACCTGTGCCCTGTTTTCCCACCCGCTGACAATTTTGTAGTAGCCGTCACCGACGGGTGCGAGCTGCCATTCACCGTTCCATCCGCCATTATCTGTCCATTGGATAACGGGGGTGCCAGGGTTTGTCGAAGCTCCCGAGATAGCCGCCGCGAACCCACTATTCTGGTTGAGGAGAGAATAGAGGCCGCCACCGTCGGGCTTATACTGCCACGACTGGCTCGACGCACCATTGGCGGGCTCCTGGACCAGTGCTGCTCCCTGAGTCGTCGAGCTGCCCTGGACATCCAGCGTCTGTCCGCTATTGCGGTTGACGAGCTTATATGTTCCCAGAGAACCCGTTGGTGCGAAGACTCGCACCCAATCGACAAACATGTCTGCCTGGTTGTTATACCTGGACAGGTCTATCGGCCAGCCAGAGCCCAGTTCGAGATTGATCATAAAGAAGAGCGGGTCCTGGGACTGTGGGCTGGCAGGCGCGGACCAGGTTTCATGGTTATCAACATACCAGGTCATGGTAGTCGGCGTGACTTTGAGCCCGTAGGTATGCCAGGTACTCATATTGTTGTCGCCGAAATCGCCTGGATCGGTAGTATAGGAAACGTTACAGTTGGTGTTGGAAGTAGGAGAGTCCGTCCAGTAGTGCCAGGTCTGGCAGAAGCTGTTTGGAAACTGACCAAAACCCTCCATGGTGTCTAGCTCTGAGGAGGTGGTCAGTGGACTTGGTCCGATGCTGTCCTGTGAAAGGTGCCAGAATGCTGGCCAGGTTCCCAACTCTGCTGGCACCATCATCCGCGCCTCGTAATATCCGTCGCTCACCGAGCCAAGAGCGGTGCCATCGACATGACCGGCTGAAAGCATGCCGCTTGCGTAGATGCGGCCAAATGGGTCTGCCTGGGTCATGCTGGCAGGCGCTTTTGCGGCCCGAATGCGCAGGTACTGGTTGTCCATGATGGTAAACGGATTATAAGCATCGGTCGGATCGGCCATAATAGCGTCTCCAAATTGGCTCCCATTCGGATAGTTATCGGGCTTTAGCGAGGCATAAGTGGTACCGTTGCCGGTGGGAGAAATCGACAGCGGCCCGTTAAAATCATCCTGGTACACTGCGGTCATTCCCGCTGCCTGCGGGGGAGGAGCCGGGATGCCCTCGTTCCAGGAACTCCCGCTCTGGTTGTACAGTTGAAGACGGTATTGATCCGAGTGGGTAAAGTTGGGATCGCCATCGGGTGAATCCCACGCGCTCAGATCGATGACGATGGGGCCGTGAGGAAATGTGTTCGCGTCGAAGGTGATCGTGCTGGGCGCGTTCCCGGTGACGTCGGGAGTAACTCGCTGGAAACGGTCGTCCCAACCGTTGGGGTCGGTATGCGTCGCGTCGGGCTTCTGCCAGATGCTGGCCCATACATTCAGCATGCCCGGCGCGACAAACGTCACCGTGGTCGTTCCGCTGATGGTTGAACCACATACGGGAGTGATGACGTTCACCTCGAACATTGGATAAGAGGATGCCGGCAGGCTTGTGTCGCCTGTACATCCAAGAAATGTACTATCGGCATGTGCTCGCTTGCTTTGCGATGAGAGACTTGCTCCACTAGCAAGCAGTATGGCCAGCAGTACAATGAGCAGCGCATGCGTCGTCGTGCGGCGCCTCTCAGGCTGTTTTTGGCTTTCTATCACGAAATGTATCCTCCTTGATAATAAGATAGTTGGCCTTGCATCATCACTCGCGCCAACTGGTGGGCCTCGCGCAGCAAGTAAAACCTCTTCAGGGAAAGGTATTTGCGTACAGATGAGTATACAACCATTCATCAGCTTTTCTACTCCCCCGGTATGAAACTGCTTCTCCAGGGCTGCGAGATTGTGATTGAAAAAATCGAGTGCGTCGGCCTGATTCTGCATTCCTTCCCAGGATCGCTATAGACGTTCATCGCTATAGAGGCGCGCGGCCAGGCCAGCATCAATGCGCACAGCCTCTCCGGTTATCACCTGCGCGGCGTCCGAGGCCAGGTACAGGGCAAGTTGCCCGATATCCGCTGGTCTGACAATTCGATCCAGTGCGTGCAGACTATCGCGCTTCCTCGTCAGTTCTGCATCTTCATAAGCTGCTTGCTGAAAAAAGTATTCGGTGGCCACAAAGCCGGGACAGATCGCGTTGACCCGGATACCATACGGCCCCAGGCTCAGGGCCATCGCGTGTGTCATCGCATTGATCCCCCCTTTCGAGGCTGCATACATCTCCGCGTGAGGAATGCTCGCAAAAGCATGATCCGAGGAAATATGAATGATGGCACCTTTCCTTCTCTCAATCATTATCGGCGCTACGTACTTGCTGCACAGAAAGTATCCTCGTAAATTGAGATTGATAACGTCATCCCAATCTGCACCCGTTGCATCAAGTAGTGGTTTGAAAACGGTAGCACCCGCGTTATTCACAAGAATATCTATGCGATTATAGTGTTTAACAGTGCATTCGACCATGCGACGGATGGCTGTCTCTGACGTGACGTCAGTCTGGAGAAACAGGGCCGATCCTCCTGCTTGTCTAATCTCTTCCTCCACCTCCTTGCCAGTCTCAGGATTTATTTCGGCGAGTACTACTGTTGCCCCCGCCTGTGCCAGGGTCAGTGCGATTCCTTTGCCAATACCACGCCCTCCCCCTGTTACGATAGCAACTTGTTCTTGCAATTTTTCTTGCATCTTTTTCCTCAAAAAATCTCTTCACACGATAAAAATCAAAGACGATGTCCCTCATCTCCAGCATGAACATACGCGTCCACCCGCCAGCAAAACGTAGAGCGTATCGTTGATGAGCGCAACATCCCGCACCTCCTCAAGCGGGAACTCCAGGGGCTCCCAGCTGGACCCGCTGTCGGTAGAGTAAAACAACCCTGTGGTGGTCAGCGCCAGCAACAGATGTGGCTTCCCGCTGATGCGCCTGACCTGCCCATGTTTCTGCTCATCCAGGCTGGTCGTGCGCCAGCGGTCGGCATGCGGGGACGAGAGGAACAGGATGCGATTGCTCAGCGCGATCAGCGCAGGCGTATCGTGGAAGATAATAGGCGAAAGCAGCGGCTGTGCATCTATCACCCGCTGCCAGTTCTCTCCCTCGTCCGTCGAGACCCAGATCTGCCCGCTGAGCAATCGCGCATCGTAGGTCGCAGCCACCACAAGATCCGTTGTCGCCTGGAGTCCAACCAGCGAGAGCACGCCGAATGGCGCGGCCAGGGCCTGCCAGCTCATCCCTCCATCGCGACTACGCAGCAGCCGTGTCCCATCCCCACTGCCCGTCCAGCCATGCCCATCGGCCCTGAGTGTCAGATAGCTCATGTTCCCGTTTTCTCCCGCGATGACTGTTTGCCAGCTCTGCCCACCATCATCTGAACGCTGTAAGCCCTGCGGGCTTGCTACAAAGAGAGCCTGCTGCTGCGCAAAGACGCCAGTGAGCAAGGGAGGAAGCGAGTCGATATGTTGCCAGCCATCCGGCCCTGCACGCCACAGGCCAGCTTGCGAGCCGGAGCACAGCAGTTGCTCACCCAACAGATGGAGCCGTTGCAGGTCGTCCAGCGGCGGCGTGGGGAGCATGCGCCAGTTGTGACCATCGTCGTCACTTACACTCACCCCCGTCGCAGTGCCCGCGTACAGCCTCGATCCCATTGTGGCACAGGAGAGTACCAGTTCATCTAACACCGGGTCCCACTCTCTCCCCGCGCTGGTCGAGCGCAACAGGCCCTGCTCACTGCTGCTCAGTAGCAGAGTCCCTCGCGGCGTTGTCCACAGCGAACTGCTGCTGACGCCGGCAGGGAGTTCACCGTACGCTTCCCAGTGCGCGCCGCCATCCGTCGAAATGAGCATCCCCCCCTCTTCCAGGGCCGCCAGCAGCGTGCCATCTGGCAAGACCGCTAGCGCCACGACAACCAGCCCCTCAGTCGCGCGTACCAGACGCCAGGCGCGCCCGCCGTTAGTCGAGTGGTAGATCCCATCGATGGTAGCGGCCAGCACGCGCTCCCCCTCGGGCCACAGCAGTGTATTGATTTCAAAGGTTTGCAGGCCAAAATTCGCGCTGAGCCACTTTTGTCCTCCATCCTCCGAGCGTAAGATACCGCTATTGACCGTAGCAGCCAGGATAGTTTGCTCGCGCGAGAACTGTGGGGAAACGGCAAAGGCGGTAATAGCGGTAAACGCTTCCTCCACTGCAGCCTGCCGCCAACTGTGGCCGCGGTCGGTGGAGCGCGCCAGACCCCCAATGCCCCCGGCCAGCAGGAGGCCATCGGCCCAGGTCAGCGCGGTAATCGAGCGCAGGGGCAGGCCCGTAACCTGCAACTGCCAGGTTTCGTCTTCCCGCAGCCTGGCGATTCCGCCCATTCCCGCTGTGCGCAAACCATCCTTCGCCGGGGCCAGCGCCAGGATCGGGGTAGGTACTCTCACCGAGGGGGAAACGTGCCAGACGTGCCTCGGTGTGTTGATTCTCGACATAGTGCCCTCCCTTTTAATCCCGCAAAATAACGGCATCAATGCTCATGAGCATGGCAGCCAGGCCGGCGGCTTGCTCCAGAGCTGCGCGGATCACAGCCAGGGGATCAAAGATGCCGCGTTCGGCCAGCGCGCATACCTCGCCGCGCAGAGCATCAAACCCGTAGGCAGGACCCCTCCGGCGCGCCTCGTCCAGCATCAGGGGCGCAGGCCACTGCCCGTGATTGCGCACAATCTGCGCAAACGGAGCCGCTAAGGCCTGAGCTACCAGTCGCATACCTGCCGCCTCGTCGGGGTGGGCGCAGGTCTGAGCGGCGGACTCGACAGCGGTGATACAGTTGAGGTAAGCAACTCCTCCGCCAGGCACCACTCCCCCTTCAAGAGCTGTGGTCAGCACAGGAACAGCCCTCTCGGCCTGTTCTTTGAGCAGCATGCGCTCGGTCTGGGTGTAGGCCCCGATCTTGAGTAGTCCGAGGCCACCGCTGAGCCGTCCCAAGCGCTGACTCTGTTTTTGCCAGGCGTCCTCGTTTCGCGGCAGTTGCTTGATCTGTGCCCGCACCTGGCCGATGCGCTGGCGTACCTGCTGTGGATCGCCCGCTCCCTCGACAAGCACCAACTGGTCGCGGCTGAGCGTCGCCTTGCGGGCGCGGCCAAAACAGGCTGGCTGCATATGCTGTGGAGCATGGCCGGTGATCTGCGTCATCACCTGGCCTCCTGTCAACAGCGCGATATCCTCTAAATCGTCGGTAATCGCCTGCACCTCCGTTTGCAGGAGCGCAATACCGACCGTCAACACGCCGCGAGTATGATTAGTCAGCAGGGTGGTGAGCGCCTGCCCCTGGACATGACGAGCAACTACCAGCAGCGGCGGATGATTCGGGAAAGCCAGCGCCTGCTCCAAAGCAGGCAATACCTGCTCTACCGTTTCTAAGTTCTCATCGGTCAGGAAGAGCAGCGGCTGTGCCAGTTCCAATGCGGCTTTGCCGTCGGGAATGAGCAGATAAGAGCCGGGAGTTGCGGGCCATCTCCCACCAGTGAGATAGGCGCGGTCCAGGCAAGGAGTGGGATGTTCTTCGACCAACAGCGACGTATTTTCACCCAGAGTGGCGACGATTTCGCCGAGCAGTCGCCCCAGTTCCTCGTAGCCGGTGACGCTCGTGGCCAGGTGGGCAAGGTCCTCTTCATCCTGGATCGGGCGAGCCTGCTCAGTCAGAGTGTGCAGCGCCGTGGACACGCCGTGGTCTATGCCCCGGCGTAGCAACGCTGGACTGAAACCGGCGGCCAGCAGTTTGAGGCCGCCTCGGACCAGCGCGTGGGCCAGCACAGCAGCGGTCGCTGCTCCATCGCCGTAGCGCGTGT
>JAFMRP010001400.1 GCA_017354095.1 Ktedonobacteraceae bacterium | reverse complement strand
GAAGCCTCAAATGGAGGCAGGTGGGATCAGGGAGCAGCGTCAGCGTTGCCATCGCATCGTGGTATCCTTCCATCTCTTCTTCAGGTATGGAGGAAGCATATCAACACCTCGATCAGGTGGCAAGAAACGCTGCCAAAAGACCCATCTCAGGCAAGAGAACATACGTTCTTCATCAACTTCGCGGAAGAGCCTAAAGACTTCACGCCGTTGGGCAGTCCAAGTTGACCAATCCTCTTGTCAACTGCCAGGTCGATTCGTACACTGAGAACCAAGCCGCATCGTGTGCGGAAATATTCGAGAGCAAAAGGAGCAGCCATGTTGAAGGAGCGCAGTCAACAACTCCTTTCCGAAGTGGGCGAGAACATCGATTACATGCGCAGCGACGTCAGAAACCTCAGCCGATATATTGCGGAACTCGAAGCACTCGTCGAGGCCTACTTGTGACTCGCGGAATAAAATGGCCGCCCCAGCAACATTATTCTGTTTTTGGCGATTTTTCTCTTGCGTTTTTACGCTCAAATCTTGCACTCAGCCGAATTCCAAAACCAGCCATGTGCTAAAGCCGCTTCAGAGGCCAATCAAATTTTGCACTTCCGGCCAGGTCATGGCAGCATTTTTGCACTTTTGGCCACATTATGAAGTTTTAACACAGCCATGAGTGAGCTTGAATACTTCAGCCTATCGGCCAGGTTATGCCGATTTTGGTGGCCAATTTATTCCGAGAGTGACACTACTGCGCATTTGCATCGAAGGCGAAATTCTCTACGCGGGATGATCAGACTACCAAAATCAAGCTCCTGAAAAGAACACACAAAGTCATGGGACCACTACCAGCGTCGTAAGGAGCGGTCGATGCAATCAACCGATCTTGAAGAGATCAAGGCGGCACTATGGGAGCAAGCGTATCACCCCTGCACCCGGGTGAAGTGGGGCATGGCACAAGTGATGGCAGTCAGGAAACGCCGTGGACAACTGCGAGTCCTGCTGCGAGGGCAGAGCCGGTGGTATCTGGTGGATGCGGTGACCATTGAACGGCCTTCCGTGTGCCCAACCGGCGGATGTGATCCCTGGGAGGAAGAGGAGACAACGCCGCACGGCGCCGATCTCATGTGAGCCATTCGGCGCTTGCTCGCCTTCACAGGTGAAGGGGAAATCTTCGCTCTCTGGCATGCGCAGGGAGCAGGAGGGCTCCCTGCCTGTGTTTGTGAAGAGACGATATACTCAAAGTGGGCCAAGTGTCCAATTGCATGGGCGGGCAGGAGCAAAGGTGCGCCCGGTGCTTCTGCCCCGCTTGCACCGTCTGAGCTCTCAGTCACTCCGTACTTGGGGATTCAAGAATGTGGGCGAGCATAGCGAGGAAGTCATCCAACTGGAATGGCTTTCTGAGCACCCAGGTGTGAGGAGAGAGCAGCTCTGGGAACTCCTCTCTGACGACGGTGAGAAAAATGGTTGGGATAGCGCTCCCCTGTTTCATCCGACGCAGGTGCTGATAGAGCTCGACCCCGTTCATGTCTGGCAAGAGATAGTCGAGCACGAACAGATCTGGCTGGATCGACCGAACGATGTCGAGAGCCTGTGCGCCATCAGAAGCCAGCGCCACACGGTGTGGGGTTTCATCTTCGATGATCGAACAGAGGACCTTCCCTGTGGTGCGGTCATCCTCAACGACCAGGATCGTTTTCACCGAATCATCAGGTGGCTGCAGGGATGGCCTTTCAGGTAGTGGCATGATGACATGTTCTCCCTCATCTCGCTCTCATGTACGGCGCGGGAAGATGGCCAACCTCATGATGCCGGCTGAGAGCAGAAAACGGGCTCGACCTTCCCGATGAAGCGGAAGAGAGCGTCCGCGTCGTCGCTCTCTTCCGCTCCTCTTCCCTGATCTAGGACGCTGGTGGATGCTCGTCAAAAAGCACGCATGCTCGCAACAATAGGATGTATGCGTATCGTAGCAGGAGTCAGTATCACGGCGCAAGCACAACGACCAGATCGGAGCATGAT
>JAFMRP010000342.1 GCA_017354095.1 Ktedonobacteraceae bacterium | reverse complement strand
ATGAAATTTATGAAGATCTATGTGGACAACCAGGACAAGGCCCTGACGTTTTATACAGAGATATTGGGCTTTGTGAAGAAAGCCGACTTTCTGGTCGGGTCATTCAGATGGTTAACCGTTGTCTCGCCCGAGGAGCCAGACGGGACGGAGTTACTGCTTGAGCCAAACGACAACCCAGCTCCCAAGCAATCCCAAGCAGCCTTATTTCAGCAAGGGATTCCTGCAACGGCATTCGCGGTTTCGGATCTTCAACGCGAGTACGAGCGACTCAAACAGCAGGGTGTAGTGTGGACGCGGGAGCCAACACAAATAGGACCTGTCACCATTGCTATCTTTGATGATACCTGCGGGAACTTTATCCAGCTTGTTCAGGTCTGATACCTGTTATCTCAAATGCTTCTCGATTGACAAGGGGGCCAGTTTGAAAGCTCCATCTCTGTGAACCATGAGATGACGAGATCTGCCATGGGATGGTGTGCAATGCCTGCTGATATGGTGACGTGGACAGTCGAATTGAGCTTGCGACGCCTGGAGGCTGGCAAAGAGGAAAAAATCTGGATACGATTGACATGCCAGTCTCTCTGCTACTAGTGGAACGATTGAAGATGAAGAGCGAAAGAATCCATTGCTTGCCGTCTCCCCAATAGAAAAGAAGAGCGATTGTATAGAGAAACGAAGAAAAGATGCGATACAAACTTTTGGTCACAGCGGCCTACGTGTTTCAGAATTATGTTTAGGGACGATGACCTTCGGTGAGGAATGGGGATATGGTGCATCCAGAGAGGTCAGTCATCAGATCTTTGAAACGTTTCTTGGACATGGCCCGGAAAGATGGAGATGATAAAGTTGGTGAACGCATCTGATGATCAGCGGCCTCTTCAAACGCTCGTGGGCTGGTGTCTCCCAAAGTGGAGTGCAGCCGCACCGCATTGTAAAAGCACTCAAGATACTCAAAAACCACCTGTCTTGCCTGGCGACGGTTTTGAAAGTGGTGCCGGTGAACACACGCTTTCTTGAGGGTTGCAAAAAAGGACTCCATAGCGGCATGGTCGTAGCCATCTCCTGTTCTGCTCATGCTGACTTCGATCCCTTCTTGCTTCAAACACTCCTGATATCCCAAACTCGTGTCTTCGCTTCCTCGGTCGGAATGGTGCAGGAGCGGGAAACAGGGGCTCTGGGGTCTTCGGCGAGCCAGCGCCATTCGCAGAGCCCGTGTCACCAGCTCTTCCTCTTCGCTTGCCCCCATGGCCCAGCCCACCACGCGGCGGGAATACCCATCGAGCACCACCGCCAGAGACAGCCATCCTTCCTGGGTCGGGATCATGGTGCCATCGGTGACCCATTTGGGAGTGGGCGCTTGTGCAGGAACATCGCGATGGAGCCGATGGGGCGCCAACCTGGCGTGAGGATCGTGCTTCTTCCTCTGGGGGGAACGCCGCTTTCGGGGCAGCGCAGACAGGCCCAGGCCCTGCATCAGCCGTACCACCCGTTTGCGCCGGACATGGATCCCCTCAGCCGCCAGGACCGCATGCATGCGCGGGCTCCCGTAGACCTGGCGGTGCTCCACCAACAGCTGCTGGATCAGCGCTGCCAGCCTCGCATCTTCCCGTTCGTGCTCGCTGATGGGACGCTCCCGCCACGCATCATAGCCGCTTTCGGACACGTCCAGCACCCGACACATCACCCGAATGGAATAATCCTGCCGGTATTCTTTGATCAACTGAGAGCGTTGATCTACAGTCGTGAAAAGATGCTGATAGCTTTTTTAAGACATCACGCTCCTGCCGCAAACGGTCGTTTTCGCGCTGGAAGCGGCGGTTTTCGCGCCTATAGGGGAGGAAGATGTCCACTTCCAGGGAACGCCTCTTTTCCGTGTTCGGCAAACCGCAGACACCAATGGCTGAGCGTACTGTCCGCCACTCCCAGATCGTGGGCGATCTGGGCCTGCGACGTTCCACTGCTTTGCCACAGACGCACCGCTTCCAGCTTCAATTCCTTGGTATACGTTTGTTTCGCTTTCTGCATGGTCTTGACCCTTTCTGGGGAAGGCTTCTCCTCCCATGTTCCCTTCTCCATTCCCCTGGGTCAAGACCACCTGACGGTGTTCGTCCAGAGAATCGCGTTTGGCTCGTTGGGCACGAGCACGTGCTTCGGTGACGCTGGTTGACGGTTTCTCGTGACGCGATGTTGCCATGAGATGTTCTCTCCTTGTTGGGTTGACAGAGGGAACAATCGGCGGGAAACAGGTGGAGGCAGTCGGTCGCGTGCTCGAAAAGGCAGTCGGTTCCGCCCAGAGCGAGGCAGTACGTCAATTTGTACTATTTCGCAGAAACACAAAACGGTCCCTTGCTGCTTCCCGTTTCCCGGATTGCTCCGAAACGGCCTGAGAAGCGCTTGCAAAGAGACAGTTCACACAAGAAAAGCGGGAGACGGGACTCGAACCCGCGACAGCCTGCTTGGAAGGCACCTGTTGCTTTGACTGCTTGCTTTTTCGCCTCAAATGGCTCTAGAAGCTGACTCAGAGCGCTGAGCCGTGATAGACGCACGTCGATAATAGATGCTCCTTAACGGTTGGAACAGATGTTGCGTCATCACTCCCCAGAAAAGAGGATAGCAGAGATGGTTGAAAATGTAAAGCAAGAGCGAGATAAGTTTTTTCTCTCTTCATTTGCGATATAACCGCACGAGCAGGATCGTATCAGCAACAATGTGAGGAAGATGTTTTGCCTCCTATAAGGATTCTCGCTAGTGCAATTGAACGAAAGGTGATAGGGAATGTGGTATGATAGAGGGCATGAAAGCATCGATCTTCATTCGACCCCTCACCGAGAACTAAAGGAACCGGCTCCAAGTGGGCCTGCGTTCATCGGATGCGTTTGTCTTACGTCGCTGCTAGATCCTGTGAGCAAGCGCGCGTGGGCGGCGAGCCCCAGTAATCGCCTGCCAACTGGGTTGCGGCGACCAGACCGTTCGCGATGCCGCGGGTTGCGCAACGAGTTTGGCCTCTGTGGGTTCGGGAAGGTTGCCGAGCGTCCCGCTGGTGTGATTAGATAGAAACAGAGAGGCAACGCATTCTGCAAAGGCGCAGGCACGCACGAGACGAAAGGACAGAGCACCCATCTTCAGTGAACACGTTCAAGCGGTTACGGTATGTGGTTGTTGTGTGAACTGTACGAGCGCCTCATCGATGAGGCATGGGTCGCCAGGCACCCGCGGGCGGCGAGTTGTTTGGGTTAGCTCGTCAGCTTTGCCTGCCTCTGGCAGCAGCAGCCCTAAGTGGAGAGTTTTTTTAGTTCATTGAAATAAGCATGAAAAACGTGAACGTAGTAGTTGACCACCTGCAGACCGAATATCGGACGAATCCTCTGGGGATAGACGTAGCTGTGCCGCGCCTGACCTGGGGATTCGCAGAAGGCTCTGCTTTGTGCGCGCAGACTGCCTATCAGATTATCGTCTCTACCGATGTGCATGCACTGGCGCGAGGTCTCGGCGAGCAATGGGATAGCGGCACAGTAGAGTCCAGGCAGAACGTGCAGATTGCATATGCTGGTTTGCCGCTGCGCAGCGGGACGCGCTATTTCTGGAGCGTGCGTGTCTGGAATGAGCGCGGCGAGATGTCAGCATATAGCGAGCCTGCCTGGTGGGAAATGGGTCTGCTAACGCCTGGAGACTGGTCGGCAAGCTGGATTCAGGCGGCGCGAGGCAGTGCGGGAGATGAGATGTGCCCGCAATTCCGGCGTGTCTTCGAGCTAGAACGGCCTGTAGTACGCGCCCGCCTGGCAATTTGCGGGCTAGGACAGTACGAGCTGTACGTCAACGGACAGTGCATCGGCGAGCATATTCTGGAGCCGGGCTGGACGAATTACCACGCTGTTTGTCTCTACAAGACCTATGATGTGACCACGCAATTACGGACCGGCGAGAACGTTTTAGGGGTGCTGCTAGGCAATGGCATGTATCGCGTGACAGCGAGCGAACGCTACACCAAGTTTACTGGCTCGTTTGGCGAATTGAAACTGATCGCGCGCCTGGAGGTTCTTCTCAGTGATGGGAGCATTGTGCGTATCGGAAGTGACGGGCAATGGCGGAGCAGCGCCAGTCCGCTCACATTCTCCTCAATTTATGGTGGCGAGGATTATGACGCGCGGCGTGAACAGGAGGGTTGGAGTGAGCCTGGCTTTCGAGAGAACGAGCAGTGGCAACCGGTAGAGATCACCGTAGGGTCCGTGCTGCGCGCTCAGCAGAATCCCTCTCCACGAATCATCGAGACCTTTGTCCCACAGCGATGGACATGCCTGGAATCCGGATCCTATCTGGCCGATTTTGGCCAGAACTTCTCTGGTTGGGTGCGTATAAGCGTGCGTGGTCCAGCAGGGGCGAGGGTGAAGATCACGCCTTCAGAACTTCTCAGGGACGGTATGGTCGATCAATCGGAGATTGGCTCGCCGTTTTCGTTTCAGTACACCCTGCGGGGCAGCGGTCTGGAGACATGGCGCCCACGCTTCACTTACTATGGCTTTCGCTATGTATTGGTGGAAGGAGCAGCGCCTGTTGAATTTGCCCGGAACACTGGGCAAGATGTGCCAGTGCTCGAAACAATAACGGGCGAGATGCTTTCGGCTGATGTCTCCACAACGGGAGAGTTCGACTGCTCTGATGACTTGCTCAACCGCATCCATCGCTTGATCCTCATGGCCATCCGCAGCAATATCCAGAATCTGCTCACTGACTGCCCGCACCGGGAAAAGCTTGGCTGGCTGGAGGAGGTCTATCTGATGGGACCGAGCATCAGTAATAATTATGGCATCGAGACGCTCTATACCCTCATGATTGAGAATATGAGCGATGCCCAGTGGGAAAACGGCCTGGTGCCTGATATCGCTCCGGAGTATGCACGCTTTGAGGGTGGCTTCCTTGATTCGCCTGAGTGGGGCAGCGCGATCATTCTCACACCCTGGCTGATGTACCAGCGTTATCGTGATCGGCGTATCCTCGATCAGCATTATACGGCCATGCAGCGCTATCTGGTGTATCTCAGCAGTCGGGCTGATGGGCACATCCTCGATTTTGGTCTTGGCGACTGGTGTGATATTGGTCCCAATCGGCCTTATGCGAGCCAGACGCCGATCGCGCTAACTGCCACGGCTTTCTATTTTTATGATGCCGCGATTCTGGCGAAAATCAGCAACGTGCTCGGCAAAACAGAGCAGGCCAGGCAGTATGAGCAACTGGCAGAACGTATCAAAGATGCTTTCAATCAGCGTTTCTTCAATCGGGAAAAACGGAACTACGCCACCGGAAGTCAGGCAGCGAATGCCATTCCGCTCGTCTTCGGCCTGGTTGAGAGGAGTGTGCGCCAGGACGTACTGGAGCAGATTGTACGTGATGTTCAAGATAGAGGCTATCATACTACTGCCGGTGATATCGGCTATCGCTTCGTTTTACAGGCTTTGCAGGAATATGGGCGTTCTGATCTCATCTTCGCCCTTGCTCAGCGCCGCGAACACCCCAGCTATGGCTTCCAGCTCGCGCAGGGGGCAACTACTCTCACCGAAATGTGGGATGGACCAGTAAGCGGGTCATCGCAGAATCATCTCATGCTCGGCCATATCGAGGAATGGTTCTACAGCGGCCTTGCTGGCCTACGCGTGGATTTCACCTCTGAGCCGGCACTGACCATCAAACCCGCCATCGTTCCGGGCCTGAATTGGGTCAAGGCCGTGCTCACTTTGCCCGAAGGTCGGTTTGCCAGTGCTTGGCAGGCCATAGAACCCGGCAGGATCAGGCTCTCCCTCACCGTTCCCGCAAACCAGCGCGCGCGGCTGTATCTGCCTTTCATTGAACCATCTACGCTTATCTGGCAAGAGGATTCTGACGTTGTGTTGGTTGATGGGCTATCTGCGGTATGGGAATTGCCTGCGGGCACGTATGAATTGGAGGCGAGCTTGCTCAGCCAGTCATGAAAGGGATTCCCTCTTGTC
>JAFMRP010000341.1 GCA_017354095.1 Ktedonobacteraceae bacterium | reverse complement strand
AAGATTAGGGAAAATGCTCCTAGTGGTCTTCTCCAGGAGACTGGTTGCGTTCAAAGCGGCGTGGATGGAGGCGCTTTTTGTCACCATACTCATCCGCGAAGGCTTCATCGGCCTCCTGCTTGAGAAAAACTTTTTCTTCGAACCCTTCGAGCAATTTTTCGCAATGCTCGATACTGCTCAGAGCCTGTTCACGCCGGGCAGCACCAAACCAATCACGTTCGACAACACGTTCGTACCAGCGGTGAATTTTGTCCAATTCCTGGCGTATCTCCTCCGCCTCGGCATACGTGAAATTTTGGCGGAATGTCTCAAATTCGATCTCTTTCGTAAAGTTCACTTCGCAATTTTCAATGATTTCATCATACTGCAAGTTACTCTGCGCAATAAAGCCGTCCAAGATCTTAGCTTCTGCTTCAGCTGGCAGTTCGTGTAGGGGCAACAGATGATAGTTACCATGAAGTTCGTTCACGCGATCAGCGATCTTTTGCAATGCAGCAAGCAGTGGCTCACGCTGCGGTAGAATGCAAACGCTCTGTTGCAGATACAAAGCTCCTATACGCTTCAGCTCGCGCCAGACGCCCACGCGGGCGGCTGAAGGCTGACTGGGTACCTGATAAATAAAAAGAAAATAACTATGGGTATTCATGCTGGTCATCGTTGCTGATCTCTGAACTTTTTTTGTGCATTTTGTTTTGGCCCTTTTGTCTCAACTTCAACTACCAAGAAGCTGAAACGTTCACGGCTCATATTCTATCACAGAAACAACTGGCTGTATGCGTTGTTAGAGATGAATAGCATGGCACACTCCTCAACGATGAGAGGTACGCCTGGTGGATCTACTGACCAACGATGAGGCTGCGTTCTGGAGGCAGTTCGACCCACACCGTCGAACGCACCGCAAACGGATTGAGTGCCAAAGCCAGCAGGCTCTGCTTCTGGTTCTGACCCACTTCGATAAGGGTTCGCCAGCGTCCACCCACAAATGAGGAGAAGGTCACCGTTCCGATGAGCACGTTGGGGTGATCGCAAGTGAACTCTTCGCTGTGAAGACAAACATCTGCCGGGCGACAGAGCAGATTGAAGGTAGATAACTCCTGGTGATCGCCGACCTCCTGGTAGAGCATACCGAGCATCTGCTGGCCCTCGAAACCGGAGCCGTCGAGATTCAGGCGTGTCATACCGGGTTGACTATCCGTCAGGTGACCGGCCAGGAGATTGATGGGCCCCATAAAAGATCCCACAAATGTATTGACGGGCCGCAAATAGAGCTCACTGGGCACGCCTATTTGCTGCACTTTGCCATCGCGTAGCACCAAAATGCGATCCGACATCGTCATGGCCTCGTTCTGGTCGTGTGTCACGTTGATAGTTGTGATCTTGAGCTGCTTAAAAAGCTGCACCAATTCTGCGCCCATCGTTTCGCGCAGACCAGCGTCCAAGCCGGAGAGCGGTTCATCGAGCAGCAGCAGGCGTGGTTTCGTCGCCAGAGCGCGAGCAACAGCGACACGCTGTTGCTGACCGCCCGAGAGTTGATAGGGATAACGTTCACTCATGCCTGACAGATTCACCAGGGTCAGTAGTTCGTCAACACGCTGAACGATTTCTGCGCGCGGCATCCGGCGCAAACGCAGGCCAAAAGCCACATTTTGAAACACGGTCATATGCGGCCAGAGCGCATAATCCTGAAAAACCATGCCGATCCCGCGCTCCTCAACTGGCAGATTGCGTTTGCCATCATAAAAGACGCGATTGCCAACCTCAATGTGGCCACCGCTGGGCGGCACCAGCCCAGCAAGCAGACGCAAAATCGTCGTTTTGCCACAACCCGATGGGCCAAGCAAAGACAGGATCTCGCCTTCCTCCATAGTAAGATCCAGCTGAGAGACAACCGGTCGTGAGCCATAGTTTTTACTCAATTGTTTAATTTTGAGGTACATTGACAGATTTCCTCCGCATATTCCATTGTAGAAGCAGACCCAGCGCCCAGGGGACAAGACGAGTGAGAATCAGGGCCAGGGTGACCAATCCGACATTCAGCATCGCCAACGCCATACCTTGTCCAAAACGGAATGTGCCGAAAAGCCCGACAATAAGTACCGGCATTGTTGGTTGCCCAGGTGGATAAAGCAGTTCGGATGCCGCTAGTTCGAACATGGTGCTGGTAAAAACGAGTAGCCAGATAGAAACCAGGCTGGAGCGCAGAAGTGGTCCAACAATATGCGAGAGGAGTTGCATCAATCCTGCTCCCTGGATACGTGCAGCATCCAGCATGACCTGCCCAATCTGCTCCAATGCGCCGGAGCCAAGACGTGTGGCATAAGGAAGGCTCCCGCCAACGTATGCCGCCAACAATAACCAGACGGTGCCATAGAACTCGATCCCTGTGGGACCACCGATTCCGACATATTCAAGATAGGGTGCATTCCAGGCAAAGATATAGCCACACGCCAGGATGATTCCTGGCACAGCAATGGTCACCAATGTCACAAAGCTGAGAAACTGACGACCGGGCAGGCGGGTACGCTGGATAATAAACGCGACAGGCAAACCAACGAGAGACGTAATACTGGCGTTGCCCAGCGCCAGCCAGAGCGTCCGTTGCAGAGCATCCAGGTTGTCCGAACCATGTGCCAACACGGCAGCATAGTTATCCAGCGTCCAGTTACTGGCAGCCAGCCCCTGGCCAAAGGCATGCAACAGGGAGAGCATTAGGCACATCCCCAAGGGGAGGACCAGGGCCAGGATAAAAATCAACGCGCAAAACATCGTAGCCGGCCATTTCCAATTATGGAGCGAGAGTATCTGCGCTGGCCGACTTTTGCCGCTGATAGCCTGAAAAGCGCGTGTACGCAAAATGCCAGCCTGGAGCAGCAACGCCAGCCCAATAGCAAGAAAGAGAAAGAGCGAAAGCGCGGCAGCCAGCTCAAAATTGACCGGTGAGGTATTAATAGCGGTATAAATCTGGTAGGGAATCAAGATCACGTTGGAGTTCTGGGCAATCGTTGTAGCAGTACCAAAATCGGAGATTGCCTCGGCGAAAGCAATCAGGCCAGCGGCCAGGATGGCTGGGAAAAGCAGAGGGATATTGACCGAGAACCATGCGCGCCAACGCGGCGCGCCTAAGAGACGTGCAGCATCTTCAAACTCTGATCCCAACCACCGGAGCGCGGCGGTGACCGAGAGATAGACCAGAGGGAACGTTTTTAAGGTCAGGACAAAGACGACACCTGTTGGTGACAAAAAACTAGTGATGAGCGCGTCGGGGAAGTGCAAAAACTGGTCGGGAATACCTCCGCGAATGAAAATCAATGACCAGGCCTCGCCTATCAGAAATGAAGGGATAAAAAAGACGATCCAGACGAACCCATCCATCGCCCGCCTCAGCGGCAGGTCCGTGCGGCGGGCCAGAAAAGCCAGCACGGTACCCAGAATAGAGGCCTGTAGTGCGGTGATCGCTCCCAGCCAGAGCGAATTGAGAAAGGCAAAGTAGGTCTGGGAAGTGGTGAAAACCGTTTTCAGACCATCCAGGCTGGGAACCAGGGTGGGCAAGGGATCATAGATATGCGGGAAAACACTCTGTAAGATGATCGCAGCCAGAGGATACACAATAAAAAGGAGCAGCAGCAAGCCAGGCACCATAATTACCAGCATCTGGCTGCCGCGCCTCAGAAACACTCGCATTGGCAACATATTTCTAGATACCGTAGCAGGTGCTACGGTATCTAGAGTGGCCGACTGCTCGCCTATTATTGAACGATGTTGGTGTGGAACCATTGTTTCAATTCATCCTCTACCCCAGCCCACCGGGGAACATCCAGCGTGACAAAGTTGATGCCACTGGTCTGGCGCGTGACCACGGGAATCACGCCGCTAATAATAGCAATGAAGTAGGTATCGCCATCAGTTGGATCGTGATGGGTCATCACACTCTGGCCAGAGGATGAGAGAAGCCAGTTGACAAACTGCTGAGCGCAGGCAGCGTGACGAGAATGAGCCGCGATACCAATCTCACTTGGCAGGGCAGCAACACCAGATTGGGGGTAAATAATTCCGAGGGGTTGTCCGGCCTGTTTGGCAGCATAGTAAGCAGCATCCTGGATGATTGCAAACTCACGAGCGCCAGACTCAACGCTATTCAATGTGGGATCGTTGGTCTGGAAAATCTTATCGCCATGGTTTTTGAGGGTCTGAAAGAACTGTTTGGCTTGATCTTCGCCTCCCATCACCTGAGCGATACCAGCGATGAAGGGATAGGCCGGACCAGAGAAGGCGGGGTCGTTTTCCGCCAGCAGGTTGGTATATGCTGGTTTTGTCAGATCACTCCAGTCCTGGGGCAGACCCGCGGCTGGAACATGTTTGGTGTTATAGACAATTGCGCCTGCTGCCGTAATTCCAGTCGGATAATAGGCATGGTCAGTGGGCACATTTTGTTTTCCCAGCGAAGTATAGTTGCCCATGTTGGGCGAAGTCCACTTCAGCAGATAGCCCTCGTTATCCAGCGTCTGCATCGTCACATTTCCATCAAACCAGGCCACATCCCACTGCGGATTGTTTCGCTCCGCAGAGATTTTCGCCAGCAGATTGCCCGTGCTATCATCGACCAGTTTCACCACAATGCCCGTCTGCTTCTGGAACGCTTTGGCGGTATCCGAATCATAACCTTGGGCCGAGTAAAGTGTGAGACCCGTCGCTTTGTCGCAGGGAGACGCGCTAGTGGTACCCGTGGAGGTATTTCCACAAGCAGCGAGTAAATAGAACAGAGAAAGCAAAAGCACGAAGGCGCTGATACGTAAGAGCTTCTCTTGCTTCCGCAATACAGGTTGAAAACTCACGTGGTATCTCCTTAACGTAGGAACGGCAAACGAAATAGTTACAAAATCACATACATACAAGCGCCCAGCGCTTTCTTCTTGTAGATCCTTAGCAAAGGATAAAATGGGCTGATTAATAAACCATCATGAGGAGGTTAAAAATCAATAAACTTGTTACAAGTAGCATAAATATCAATCCAACACTTGTTACATATAAAATATGTTACAATAGAGCGAAGGGAAAGGGAGCCGAGTAGTTCGTTACTTTGAGTATTGCGAAGAAAGAGGAGGTGTTTACGCATGCAGTGGGCTGTCGCAGTAGCAGCATTTCTTGCATCGGCCGTCGAATTTGTCGAGGCATTCACCATTGTTCTCGTCGTTGGGGTGACAATTAACTGGCGCAGCGCCATTAGCGGCACATTGGCGGCGGTAGTGAGCCTTGCCGCTCTGATTAGCGTTTTTGGTGTCGCATTAGTTCGATATGTGCCTATCGATATCTTGCGACTCGTTGTGGGTGTTCTGCTTATTCTGTTCGGTCTTAAATGGCTGAAAAAGGCACTGTTACGCTATAGTGGATTGAAAGCATTGCATGATGAAGAAGCTATTTTTGAAGAGAAAATGGCTGAATTGCGCGCGAATGGTGAAGCGATTAGTACGCGTATCCAGCCAACTGCCTTGGCCCTGGCCTTTAAGGCAGTGTTTCTGGAGGGCCTGGAGGTTGCATTTATTGTCATTACATTTGGTAGCAGTGTCACCACAACGGTAGGTCTTGGTGGTATCCCATCTGCGACGATTGGAGCCGCAGTCGCAGGCCTGCTCGTAATCCTAGCCGGGGCGCTGGTACGTACTCCATTAAAGCAGGTACCGGAAAACACCTTGAAGTTTGTGGTCGGCATTATGCTTACCACATTTGGTACATTCTGGACGGTAGAGGGTTTCCAGGTCTCCTGGCCGCTTTCTGATGCTTTCCTACTAGTGCTGGCTGCCATGTATCTCCTGGCCTCGCTAGGAATCGTCCAATGGCTGAAAAGTGTGAGGCGCCAGCAACAAATGGCGATGGCGAAGTCATAAAAGAAAGAGAGAAAGGGCTACAGCGTGAAAGTTATCAAAGGAATCTATGCTTTTATCGTGGGGGATTGGATTATTCTAAGTGGTATCCTGTTGGCCATTGC
>JAFMRP010000340.1 GCA_017354095.1 Ktedonobacteraceae bacterium | reverse complement strand
TCGAAAATCAGCGTTGGGGTGGCATCGGCGCTGGAGAGGATAGTTTTGAGGGCCAGCATCAAGCGCGATGTCTCGCCGCCCGAGGCGATTTTCGTGAGTGGTTTGAATGGCTCACCAGGGTTGGGCGCGATAAGGAACTGGACGCGGTCCACCCCGCTCAGGTCACAGGCGAAGTGCTGAGGTGGTTGATCGCCCAGGCTGACCGGGACGCCATTTTCATCGAGCTGTTGTTCGATCTCCACGCGGAAGCGGGCGCGGCGCATATTGAGATCGTTGAGTTGTTCCTCCATCGAGCTGGAGAGGCGCTGCGCGGCCTCCTGACGGCGTTCGGACAGCTTTTGAGCGAGGGTGCCGATTTCGCGGCGGTACTCGGTATCCTGGCGCTGCAAATTGATGATCAGCTCGTCGCGATTGACAATCGTTTCTAGCTCAGCCCGGTCCTCCTCGGCGCGCTTCAGGATCTCCTCAATAGTGTCTCCATATTTGCGTTTGAGCCTGGTGATCAGATCGAGGCGTTCCTCGATCGTTTCGAGGCGTTGTGGATCGTCTTCGATATCGGATTCGTAGCTGCTGATGCTGGTCGCGACATCTTCGAGCTGGTAGACGGCCTCAGAGAGAGCTTCTTCATATTCGGCCAGGTTTTTGTCCAGGCGTGCCAGTTCGTTCAGGCTGCGCTGGGCCGTGCGCAGCTGATCGAGGGCGGATTGGAAGCCCTCGCCGCTCAAGTCTGAGCCTTTGATCGCACCGTAGGTCTGAGTGCATAATTCGCGCAGGCGTTCGGCATTGCTGAGCACCTTGCGTTCCTCTTCAAGTTCTTCGACCTCGCCGGGGTGCAGGTCCGCGCGCTCGATCTCCTCGATTTCGTAGCGTAGGAATTCGGCGCGCCGTTCCTGTTCGCGTACGTTTTGTTGTAGTGCTTGCAGTTGTTTGCGGGCATTGCGCCACTCGGTAACCTTTGCGCCCAGTTCCTCGCGCAGGGGGAGCACCTCAGCGTAGCGATCGAGGAAATTAATGTGTTGTTCGGTGCGCAGCAGGCTCATGTGTTCGCTCTGGCCGTGGATATCGACCAGCCAGCTTGCCACCTGCTGGAGAATCTGTTGTGAGAAAGCGCGGCCATTGATGCGAGCCACTGTGCGTCCTGAGCGAAAGATATCGCGGCTGAGGATGATCTGATCATCTTCTGGTTCGATATTGTACTCATTGAGCAGAGTGGCCAGGGCGATGCGGGCATCGGCGCTGGAGCTTTCGAGGTCGCTGGAGACGGTGTGATTATTTTCGGGTGTCTCGAAAGCATCGAAGAGGGTAGGGGCGCCGCCGGCGCCTACGGGTGCCAGGGCCTCCATCTGAACCCATTCTTTGCGTACCGGTGGGAGGGCCTCAAGGGAGAAGACGCCCTCGACGGTAGCGCGTTCGCAGCCGGCGCGAACGAACTCTGCGCCGATTTTGCCGCCCAGCAGGGCGTTGACGGCGTCGATGATGATCGATTTGCCAGCGCCGGTTTCGCCTGTGAAGACGTTGAACAAACGGTTCAGGCGAATATGCAGGCTATCAATAATGGCGAAGTCTTTGATGCTAATCTCAAGTAACATAATTGCTTTCGCTCGTTTGAATGGTACCGTCTGTTTTCAATTTGTCGGTAATGATCTGATAAAAGGCCGTTGGTGGCTTGCGCCTGAGAAATTTAGCCGTGTAAGGGCTGGATTTGACCGTGATGGTCGCGCCATTTTTCACCTCGCGGTTCATCTGTCCATCGGCGGAGAAGACGCCATCCTGTGTGCCGGTAAATATCTGAAGCCGGATCGTGGCTTCGGGCGGGATAATCAGGGAGCGATCAGCCTCGAGGTGGGGTGCGATAGGCGTCAGGACGCTGCTCTGGACATGCGGGTGCAGTAGAGGGCCACCCACGGCCATATTGTAGGCAGTGGAGCCGGTAGCGGTGCAGACGATCATGCCATCGGCGTAGGTGGTATTGTAGAAATAGTCGTCCACCCAGACCTTGATCTGAACCACGCGTGGCCAGGTGCCGCGTGCGATCACGATATCGTTGAGCGCCAGGAAGTGCTCGGAGACATTATTTTGTTCGAGGGTTGCCTGGAGCATCGTGCGTTTGTCTACCCATACGGACGTATCACCGTTCAAGTAGTAGTCCAGCTTGTCGTTGATTTCAGCTGGCTCGATCTCGCTCAGGAAGCCGACGCGCCCGAAGTTGATGCCGAGAAGCGGCAGGTCGAGATGTGAGCAGAGGCGAGCAGCATGGACAAGTGTGCCATCTCCTCCCAGGACGATCACGAGGTCGCAGCCTTGAAAGGATGAATCGGGACACTCCTCATTTTCCGCGCGGATATCGATAACGCGCACCTGGTATCCGCGCTTTTGGAGTTTGGGAACGAGTTGTGCCGCGAAGTTAGAAGTAACCTGCTTGCGTCCCTGGTAGAAAATGGCAATTGTCTTCACAAACATCTCCACTTAGTATTGCTTGCAATATTCTATGTAGTATCCTATTGTTGCAGTATCTATTGCAGTCCTGGAACGGATCGTCAGGAAGGACGACGATCAACAGACTTCTAGCGCGGCTCTCTGTGAGAGCGGGATACACAGCTTTTTCTGGACCGATCGATTGATAAAATACTAGTGAGCAAGCGAGCACATGTTGTGCGGCCCTTACGCGTTTTAGCCTCTGTAATGGTACGTCATGGGAGTGAGGATGTCAACTATTTTTGCTTTTGCAGGAACTCTTCGGCGAGCCAGAGGGCATCGTCTTTGGAGTGGATCTGGCCGTCAGCCTGAGCTTCAGCGATGTGGTCGAGAAGCTGGCCGATGAGTGGTCCGGGTGTGAGGTTAAAGCGACGTATCAGTTCGCCAGACTGGATGATGCGAGGGGGCAGGATGCTGTTGCGCTCGCGGATGTAACGTGTCAGGAGGAGGCAGACGGTGGCCAGGTGGCGGGACCAGGCTTCAGTAAGAGGTAGAGGGCCGCGCATCGAGAGGTGATCGGCCAGTGAGATCAGAGCGACGTGAATGCCGGTGTTACCAAGGTCAACGAAGAAGCGGCGGATAGCGCGGGGAGTGAGGGGCGTGCCGCTGAGCTGGCCCGGACGCATGTGATGGGCCACGACCTGCTGTACCAGGCGGCGATCCTGTGCGCTGGTGCTCAGGCGTTTCATGATCTCCTGAGCCAGGGGGACGCCGGCCTGGGGATGGTGGTAGAAATGGATCGCACCATCCTCGTCCACCGTGCGGGTAATGGGTTTGCCGATATCGTGCAGCAGTGCGGCCAGCTTCATTGGTGCAGTAGAAAGCATCGCGAGCTCGAAGAGCTGTTGCTGTTCGGCCTCATGCAGGAGAGACTGCAGCGCGACCAGGTCTCCCGTCTCACCGCCGGAAAGGGGAGAATGGGGCAATTCGTGGGCGGGACGTTGTAGTTCGGAGTGTAATCGCTCAAGTGCTGTGACCGTCTCAATGGAGTGTTCCAGCACGTCCCAGTGGTGGAGCTCGGGCTGGCGCATACCGCGTGCAGGGATAAATTCGGGCAGCAGGGTTGTGAACAGGTGATGCTGGTCAAGAAAGCGCAGGCGCTGTGCCGCGCCGTCGGGTGGCAGGAGCGCGTAGAGTTCATCGTGGATGCGCTCAGGAGCGGACAGGGTCAGCAGTGAAGCGTCACTCGTCAGCATCTGTTCGGTTGTGGGATCGAGTGATAGGTTGTAGCGCATCATAAAGCGTACCGCGCGCAGCAAGCGCAGGGGATCGCGCTGGAAAATATCGTTGCGCACAGCGCGCAAGCGGGAGGCACGCAAGTCGGCCACGCCATCCAGCGGATCGATAGGAGTGCAGGGTTCTGCGCTTATGATGGCGTCGAGGGGCAGAGCGATGGCATTGATCGTAAAGTCGCGCAGGTGTAGATCCTCCTCGATAGTACTTCCGGCCAGGGGAGCGATATCGAGCGTGATTCGGGAGTCGCCGTGCTGGCAGACGACGCGGCTGGCTTTCGCGTGTAAGTGTGCATAGAAGCCGTGCAGTTTGTTAGCGAGCTGGCGAGCCAGGCGGGGGGCGTCACCTGTGGTCACAATATCCCAGTCGGTACAGGGGGTGTGCCGCAGCAGATCGCGAACGGAACCGCCAGTCAGGTAGGCCTGTTGGTGTTGGGCAGCGAAGAAGCGGGCGGCTTGTTGTAGGATGTGTTGTTCGTCTGGCCGAAGTGCTGTGAGTTGTATAGATATTGCTCCTGTATTTGTAGTGATGGTAGGGGAAGTGCCCTGATATGGTGTATAGTGTAGCACGTTTTGGAATGGATGTCTTCTCTCCCCGTCACTGCAGGTGGCGGGGAGAGAAGGAGTCTGGCGAGGTGGTTATTGGGGAGGGTTGTGAGGTGTTTGTGTGGTATGGGCGAGTTGCTGCTGTAGCTGGGCAACCTGAGTTTGCAGGGCTGCTACACGAGGATCTTGCCCGGGGCCGCCATCAATGTGCATCAGGTAGACCGTGTCGCTTGCGCCGGGCGGCCTATCGTTTGTGCGCTGTGGATCGTAGCAGAGCACACCGCGTTCAAAACGCTGGAACACGCGCTTATCGCCGAACCCAACCTCATTGCTGAGAGGGAGGCCGAGATGCGTCAGGCCGCAGAGGCCGTTCCCTCCGAAGGAGCGATAAAAGTCGAGAATGGCGCCGCCAATTACAAAGTTGTGGCCTGGCGTGGTGCAATGCCAGGCGCCGCCCTGCGCCTGAGAGAAGAAGGCGCTGATACCGGGGGTGTTGAGATTGATCTGCATATGCTCTCCATCTAAGTAGGCAAACAATTCATCCCAGGGGTAGGGGCCGGGACAGCGTGCGCGGTTGACGGGGTCAACGCTATAGTGGCCTGTAATGCCGCCATGTGCATCGGCCTTACGGGCCGGGATATCCCAGCGTTGGCAGATGTGACTGACAAGTTCGAAACTGGCCTGTTTCTGAGCATCGGTGAGGTGATCAGAATTATCCTCATGCGGCTTCACATGTTCGATCGTGATGCAGAGGAGGTTCGGATTAGGGCCGTTGTCCCACCAGCTATCGTGGTGTCCGTTGCCGTGGCCATCGCCCGATGTTCCGCTCAGGCCGGTTATCGCGCCATTTGCCCAGGCAGCATCGTGTTCATGCACGCATTGCACAATGGTTCCATCCTGGCCAATCACATAGTGCGTGCTGGCTTGCGTTGCAGATTGCATAAAGAAGTTGCCGACCTGTTGAGCTGTCGTAAATCCTGCTGTTCCGTGGATGATGATATAGCGTGGGTGTTGTTCTTCGCGTCCATCCCAATGATGTGCTGCGGGGAACCAGAGGGCTCCTTGCTCATCTACCATAGTTTATCTCCTTGGGAACTGGTCATCTTATGGTGGTGACGTGCTACGAGATCTATGATACAGTTGAGCGTTATAATAAGTGTTCCATAAATTGGACGCGTTTTCCCGTGGATTTTTGGGGATGATTGGATGTGGTTAGGGGGAGTTTGAAAACTGGACATAGAGAACCTCGATCTGGTAGAGTTCAGTTGTAATTTTTAGCGGGAGGTTTTACGGAAGAGATGCTTTATGCGCAGGGATGTCGTTGCTCATGAGCCAGAACTATGGTGTGCTGCGTATTGTGGGCGTGCGTCCTCCGGTGGGTGTTGCAGAAGCGCAGGAGGGGGGCTATTCCTCTAATTGGCTGCCTGAAGACCATCTGGTGTATCTGCTCCGGCAGAAGGAAACAAGCATTGGGCGGGCGCTCAACAACGATGTTATTTTGATTGATCCCACGGTTTCACGAGAGCATGCCCGGCTGGTGTTGGATGAGCACGGCTGGCGAGTGGTCAACCGGACGGAGCGGAGCGTGGTGCGGGTCAACGGGAACGTCGTGCCTGCCGGGGGAAGTATGCCGCTGCGTTCTCAGGACTATGTGCTGATGGGCTACACGACATTGCAGTTTCTGGCGCCCGAAAACGCGAACGGGCAGGAGAGTCCCCTGGATGAGTTGC
>JAFMRP010001399.1 GCA_017354095.1 Ktedonobacteraceae bacterium | reverse complement strand
GTCTAGCTTGAGCGAGGAGCAACTCACCATATCCGGCGTCAATGGTGCCTGGTCAATTAAGGACAACATCGCCCATCTCACCGAATGGCAAAAATATCTGCTTGAAAAGCTGAAAGCGGCCAACGCCGGGGTCCAGATGGTTGATCTTTATCCCGACATGGGTGAAGATGAGATCAACGAGTTCTTTTATCAGCGCAACAAGTCGCGCCCGCTCGCCGATGTTCTGGCCGAATTTCGCGCCGTCTCCCTGCAAGTGGTGGAGGCTGTCGAGCAGACCAGCGAGGATATTTTGAACGGGCCGCTGCCGTGGCCTACAGAAGATATCGTTGCGAACAACATTATGGGCAATACCTACGAGCATTGCGAGGAGCACAGCCAGATTATTCGCGACTGGCTCGCCTCCGGCCAGCGGCACGCGTAACCAGGCGGGCACAGCACACAATAGCTTTTGATGGGCCACGCTACTCGATTGTCATCGCCTGACGTACCGAAGGCGCTACGCTCGCTTCAACGCGCACGCTGTCGGCACGCAGGTATCGGGCGAAGTTTCTGGTAGCTGCCTGTAACGCGTCAAGCAGATCAGCCGTGAGCGTCACATCGGGCTCCCACCACCAACGGGTAATCGTCCAACTTCCTCGCTCCAGGCGACTATCCAGCCGGGCCACAAAGCGGTCACCATAGAAGACCGGTAGAACATAATAGCCCCAACGGCGCTGTGGCTCGGGCTTGTAGACTTCCCAGATGTATTCAAAATCAAACAACTGCATCACGCCGCGCCGGTCCCACAGCAGGCTGTCCAGCGGTCCCAGAAACAGCATACGCGGCTCCGGCGCGGGCTTCTCAAGCAGCGGCAGCAAGTTAGCAGGCATGTGGTAGAGCTGTGCTTTCCCCTCGGCATGCACCTGCACGGGGAGCAGCAGACCAGCCTCAACGAGTTGCTCCAACGCACGCCGTCGCAGTGGACTTTTACCGCAGGCGGACCAGACGCTGGCCTCAGCGCCGGGCCGAAGCAGTCCTGTAGCCTGATGGCGGCGGGCCACGATCCAGCGATAATAACTCTCCTCGTCGGGCTCGGGAACGCTATAATGGTGCGCAGGAATGACGCGCTCGGGTCGATCGTAATAGTGTCGTCCTCCCTGGCGATGATGGGTAAGCAAGAGTCCACATACCCACATTGCCCGTAAAGCGCGATTAACGTGTGTGGCGCCCCCCCATTTGTCCGGGCCGCCGATGGGTGTACGCAGTTCATTCTCGAACTCTAATGATGAGAGTGGCCCCTCCCGATCAATGGCCGCCAGAATGGCCTCTCCGATACCTGCCCGCGTCTGCAAGATCTCGCGATCGTGGTAGGGCCGATACATGCTGCGGATCATCGCGCGCATAGGCCAGTCGCCCACCGGAACCAAACATGCCATTTTATCCCATGCGTCGTAGACGACCCGGTCGGTGTAGGCAGTCTTTTGCCAGTCATCTACCTGATAGCCCGGCACTCGCGCCTGCAACACCAGATCAGGATTGCGTCCTACCGGGTTGAGCGGATCATATTGCACTGTGCCCAGGCGCTCAAAGACACCAGGCACATCGGTTGAGGTAAAGTGATAATTAGCCAGAAAGCGCCGGGCTTCGGCGCGCGAAAGGGTCAGCACCGGCTCGTATCCTCCAGTTTGTCCATAGTGCTTTGAGTGTAACATGAAAAGAGGTCAGTCCTGATCCTATTTTTTTCAGGCGATGAGAGCGTAGATCCGGAAGCGCGCGCAGCCCCCTGCGCCGCCGTGCCTTCTGCACTAGAGGGCAATGTCTCCGCAGGAATAACAATTGTGCCCGCTGCCAGATAGCAGCGGGCACAGGAAAAGCGGGTTTGCTCGCCATTAGTGGCCTGCAGGATTGCCGCTTATGGGATCCAGGAAGAGCTTATCATTACGACCGTGCTGGAAATCAAACATGTTGTTCAGGCTGCCAGCCAGCTCGTCGAACGACTGATCGCCGATGCGGCCCAGCTTCCAGT
>JAFMRP010001398.1:318-2005 GCA_017354095.1 Ktedonobacteraceae bacterium | reverse complement strand
TTCCAAACCCTGATCACGCCAAGCAAAGAAGCCATCAAACGACATACCCTGACCATCAAAGAGCGACTGCACAAGTTTCGATCAGCCTCGCAAGAGCAACTGATCAAAGAATTGAACCCGATCATTTGGGGATGGGCAGCCTACTACAAGACATCGGTAGCATCAGCGATTTTTCACCGATGTGATCATGTGTTGTGGAAACAACTTGCCAGTTGGGTAAGGGCAAGACATCCCGACAAAGGAACCCGATGGATGACGCAAAGATACTGGCATCAAGGAGAGAAACGAAAGTGGGTGTTTGCGACACCCACTGGCGCAGAACTGAGAATGCACAGCAAAACCGCCATCCAGAGGTACACCAAAGTGAAGGGAACGGCCAGTCCTTATGATGGAAACATGCTCTATTGGAGCCAACGCTTGAAATTTCATCCAATGATGCATGAGACGAAAGCACGATTGCTCCAGAAACAACAGGGAAAATGTCGCTGGTGTGAACTGCACTTCAAAGATGAGGACATCCTGGAAGTGGATCATATTGATCGCAACCGCAACAACAACGACCTGAGTAACAAGATGCTCCTTCATCGACATTGCCACGATGAGCGCCATGCGAAGTTTGTTGAAGCCGAGAAACTCAACAAGCTTACATGCGCAGGTGTCAATATCACATGACCATACACTGAAAAGCTGTATGAAGGGAAACGTTCACGTACAGTTTGGGATTGGCGGTGACGAGGGTGACCTCGTCGCCGACCATACGAAAGTCGGAATAGCAAAATAGCCCAAAAAGGTCAGCGCCCTCTTGAGGAGTGCTTAGAAACGCTCTTCTGCCAACTTCCACCAGGTTGATGAAAAGCGATGACCAGAGCCAGGATCGCATCTACCTGGCTGTCGGGGAGTCTACTCGACGCCTGATCCCAGGATCACAAGATCGAGATGGCGAAGGTGCTCAGGGTCGGCGACTGCATTGATCTCAGCAATTTTGCCACGCTTGATGGTAAGACGGAAGACGAGGAACTCTTGCCCACGCCGGGCCACCACTCCCACGTCTCCATCCACCAGCGCCGGTTGGACTCCCCTGGCGCGCCCACAGAACTGCTGGGCCACGGCTCTTGCACCGGAGACTTCCCCTGGTGCGCCACCAGACACGGCAGCACGGTCAGCTCGCAGGACCACATCCGGGTCCAGCAGCATGAGCAGCGCGTCGAAGTTCCCCTCGCGTGATGCTTTGAGGAAGGCGTCGACCACTTCTCGGTTTCCTGGATGATCCGCTTCTTCTCCCCTCCCAGCCTCCTGCACTCGATGCCGTGCACGGCTCGCGAGCTTTTTTGCCGCTGCCACCGAGCGCCCGACGATAGGGGCAATCTCGTTGAAGGGCACATCAAAGAGATCGTGCAGCACGAACGCCAGGCGCTCGGCGGGTGAAAGCGTGTCCAGGACGATCAGCAGCGCCTGCCCGATCGCATCGGCCAGCAGCGCCTCTTCCTCAGGGTCGATCCGGTCCTGCCCTCCTCCACCGGGTTCCGGTTCAACCAATCCTCCAGGCTCCTCACGGCGCGATTTGCGCGAGCGCAGCATGTCCAGGCAGATCCGCGCAACCACAGTCGTCAGCCAACCGCGCAGATTTTCGATTCCGGTCTCATCGGAACGGCTGAGATGGAGCCAGCCCTCTTGTACGGCATCCTCC
>JAFMRP010001398.1:0-308 GCA_017354095.1 Ktedonobacteraceae bacterium | reverse complement strand
CGATAGGCGACTGCCCGCAGGTGGGGACGTTCCGCCTCAAATTGTGCGGCCAGCCAGTGGCGTTCGTCCATTCCTCTTCTTCCTTTTAGCTCAACAGTAACGTTTCTTCGACGTGTTCCGTCACTCTATTGACGGGTGAAGCCTCTCCGAAGTGACCGTTCGTTCATCGATCGCCTTTCCTCGTCCCGTTCCGTCAAGTGAGTGGCGGGCGAAATCCATTGCATGGAACAGAGGGATGAACTCCCCTGGAATACACGTGAGCGAGAACGTCTCAAAGGAGTGACAGGAGCAATTTCCCAGGTCTCATC
>JAFMRP010001397.1 GCA_017354095.1 Ktedonobacteraceae bacterium | reverse complement strand
AATTTTCTCGCCCAGCGGGCCCAGTTTTTTGCGCAGGCGCGTCACATGATTGTCGATGGTGCGGTCGAAGCCGTCATAGCTATCGCCCCAGACCTGTTGCAGGAGTACTTCGCGTTTGAAGACCCAGCCAGGATGTGAGGCCAGCAGTGCCAGCAGGTCGTATTCCTTGGGGGTCAGGTCGATCTCTTGCCCATCAAGCCGCACCAGGCGCTCCGGGCGAGAAATAGAGAGCGCGCCATGCACCAGGGGCGCGGGCACCTGTGAGGGCATGGGACGTGACTCTGTGGGTGAGTCTGGTGCCGTGGGTGAGGATGTCCCGGTCGAGGCGGGCTGCTGGCTATCCAGCTCGACCCGGCGCAGCATCGCTCGGATGCGCGCCTGTACCTGGCGTATGCTGAACGGCTTGGCGATGTAGTCATCCGCTCCCACTTCGAGCCCCAGGATCTGGTCCACTTCCTCAGTGCGTGCCGTGAGCATAATGATCGGTGTGAGATAGCGTTGTCGCAAGCGACGGCAGACGGCCAGTCCGTCCATACCGGGCAGCATCCAATCCAGCAGGATCAGGTGTGGGCGGTGTTGCTCGGCCGCGATCAGAGCCGTGGGGCCGTCGAACGCCTGCACGACTGTGTGCCCATCGGCTTCAAGGTGGGAGCGTAATAAATCACAGAGCGCGATATCATCTTCAACGACGAGGATCGTTGCCAAACCTGCCTGCTCCTCTCATCAAACGCTGCTAGTGGAAGATAGGTATACCTTGATATACATCAGTATATCAGGCCTATTCTATCATTTTGGCGCGCTTGATGAGAAGAGTGAGAGCGGAACCGGAGCGCTGCTGCGCAACAGGACGCGAAAGCAGCTGCCCTGGCCAACCGTGCTGGAGACGCTGATCGAGCCTCCCATGGCAGTGACAAGATCATGCACAATCGCCAGGCCGAGACCAAAGCCTCCAGTGGCGCGCGAACGCGAGGTATCGGAGCGATAGAAGCGCTCAAATATGCGCTCCAACTCATCCGCGGGAATGCCGATGCCGCTATCCTCAACGACCAGGGCCAGGTGCCGCTCGTCGGCTGGCTCCAGGTTGATCGAGACGATTCCTCCGGCTGGCGTGTAGGCAATGGCGTTGCGCACCAGATTCTGCAAGACCTGCACAAGCCGCTGGCGATCTGCCAGCACAGGCGGTAGGGAGGGCTGGAAGCCGCGCACCAGCATTACCTGGCGTTCGCGCTGCGCCAGAGGCATAAGCATCTGATAGACCTCTTCGACAATCTCATGTGCCGCGACCTCTCGTATATCCAGGGGCAATTCATGCGACTCCATTCTCGCCAGCGAGAGCAGTTCATCGACAAGCCGGCCCAGGCGCTGCGCCTCCTGGTAGGCAATTGTGAGATAGTTATGCAGCGTCTCAGGTGGAGGTGCGTTGGCTCCTTCTTCGGTCGTCAAAAGCAGCGATTCCAGGTGGCCCGCAATATTGGCCACTGGCGCGCGCAATTCGTGCGAGACATTCGCCACCAGTTCACGCCTGCGCTGCTCAGCCTGCTCCGCTCGTATTCGTTCTCGCTCAGCCTGGGCCCGCGCTTCCTCCAGGCGTAGATCCGTATCGCTCATTCCCAGCAGTGTACGGGCCAGCTGTCCCTGTGTCCAGGCCAGGCCATTGAGCACATACAGATACACCAGATTCAGACCGAAAGCCGACAGAGAGAGCCCTAAGTAGCGGCGCAAATGTCGTCCTGGCTCCCGCACATTCATAACCGCCACCACGAGTGCAAAAAACGGCGCGGTGACCAGCCCCAGTACCAGGCACACGATCGTTAAGACAACGCTCGCAACAGGCAGAGCCACGGCAAAAACAAAACAGCAGACGCTGAGCGGGAATTTTAAAAGCATGTAAGCCAGCGTTTTCCAGGTCATGCGCCTGCTCAAACGCGCCTGAAAACCCCGCCACCAGCCGCGGGACTTCGGGCCACCAGCCTCCATGGGCGCAATGGTTACTCCCAGCCAGTGGATCGC
>JAFMRP010001396.1 GCA_017354095.1 Ktedonobacteraceae bacterium | reverse complement strand
GGTGAAACCCTTAGGGCGTCAAGTCGTTGTAATGTCCACCCGCTATCCTCCTTGCAGAAAAAGAAATTCTCGCCACCCCGTTGCGGAAACAGGGGCGCATGAGGAGAGCAAGCAATGCCTTACGGGAACAAACCACTGGTCCTGCTCGTCGAAGCCGATACATCATTACAACGCCTCATCGCCCTTGGGCTGCAGCATCGTGGCATTCAGGTTATTACCGCCGCTCATCTCGCCGATCTCCCGCCCATCAAAGCCGGCCAGCCCGATCTGCTCATACTGGACATCGACCGTGGTGTCAAAAGCGACTGGTCCACGCTAGCCGCTCTCCGCTCGCGGGACGCCCTGGCCCACCTGCCCATCATTACCCTCTCGTGGGCCCATGAACAGCCTGAAGCACGCTCTCAGCTCATGCCCTCCGGCGTGCTCGGCCTCAGCAAGCCCTTCGATGCGCGAGCTCTTCATAGTGCCATCGATCAACTCCTTGTCACCGGTATCACTCTTACTGCCGAAGACGAAGAGATCGAAGAAAAGGCCCTGCTCGCCTCATACTCTCATCAGACAGCCCCCAGCCTGCTGCCCTTGCTCACTGCCGCTGGCCTGCTAACAGTTGTCATCGGCATGCTGCTCCAGTTCACCATCGCCGCCGCTGGCGTGCTTCTCCTCTTCGCCGCCTTGCTGCTCTGGACGCTCGGATCACGCGAGCGGACGTCGCGTAACAGCTTCGCCGCGTGTAGCCACTGAGCCCGCCTGCGCTTCAGTCAACCATTCTCGTCTGTGATTCGTGATTCTATATAAAATGGTTGTAGCAATAGGATCGGAAAGGAGCAGAAACGATGCACGGTCACCACAAACTGGATGGTATGCGCGTCGCCATCCTCGTTGACGATGACTTCGAGCAGGTTGAAATGACCGAGCCGAAAAAAGCTCTGGAGATGGCGGGCGCTCAAACAACGATAGTTTCTCCGCAATCTGGCCAGGTCACCGGCATGAATCACGATCAGAAGGCCGGTACGTTCAAAGTCGATATGACCCTTGATCAGGCCAATCCCAATGATTTCGATGCTCTGATGCTGCCCGGTGGAGCCCTCAATGCCGACCACTTACGCATCCAGCCCAAAGCGCAAGCATTTGTGCGCCAGATCGACCAGAGTGGCAAGCCCATCGCTGTAATCTGCCATGCCCCCTGGCTGCTCGTCTCCGCTGGCTGCGTCAAAGGCCGAACCCTCACCAGCTATCACACCATTCAGGACGATATCCGCAATGCCGGTGGCAAATGGGTAGATCAAGAAATGGTGCGCGATCACAACTGGGTCAGCAGCCGCAGCCCCAAAGATCTCGCCGTCTTCGACTCAGCCATGGTCTCGCTCTTCGCCGAGCATATGGCCCACCAGCCGCAAAGCAGCGCCGGCCCCATCCCTATCTAACCGGAAATAAGCAACCTGCCTGGCAATCGACGACTGAGGCTCCCCGTCAGGAACCCCTTGACTCAGACCTGGCGCCACCAATATGCAAGCCGCTATCCATCCGTACAGACAATGGGATGGATAGCGGCTAGGTCCCTGCAAACTAACCCCGTACCCCTGCATCTCGCCAATGCCCGAAATATCCATGAAATATTGGAAAATGCCATAATTGCGTAGAGACCCCATTTATAGCATCCGCCGATTCATCGACGTGTACAGACTGCCGCTCCCTTCACCCGTAGGCTGGTCCGCTTCCCCTGACCCCCGGTGCAGTGACTCGCTTCGGCGATAGCCCGTAGGCTCCCCACCTGACCTTATACACCTTTCCTCTCCTCTCCTCTCTTGCCTCCAATCAACCCTGTGCCCTCTATTACCTCTTGCCGGGGCCTACCCGCCACCTTCCCCGTATGCGTTAACTCTAGCGGGGGTGCAGGGGGCGCGGGGGCTGCCTTTCAGACCACCTGAGCGCGCAGCGCGCAAGCCTTACCGCCAGATGACGCGCAGCGTAGGTGCGCCAGCACCGTTTCTGGCGGACTTTCAAGAAGAC
>JAFMRP010000339.1 GCA_017354095.1 Ktedonobacteraceae bacterium | reverse complement strand
TGCAGAGAGCCCGGCCTCCCCAACAAGAAGATACAACACAGCTCTAGAGGATATGTAGATGAGCCCCCAACAGCTACCCAAACTACCTGTTATTCTTGGACCAACCGCGTCCGGTAAAAGCACACTGGGTATCACACTGGCCCTGCGCTTCAATGGCGAAATCGTCTCAGCCGATTCGCGCCAGGTGTATCGCGGCCTCGATATCGGCAGCGCAAAAGTCAGCGCGGAAGAGCAGGCTCTGGTCCCTCACCACATACTTGATATCGCCGATGTCTCACAGGTCTACACTGTCGCTCAGTTCCAGACCAGCGCAATTGCCGCCATTAACACAATCCTAAAGAACAATCGCCAACCACTGCTGGTGGGAGGCTCACCACACTACATCCAGGCTATCGTCGATAACCTCAACATTCCTAAAGTGCCACCACAACCACAATTACGTGCGGAGCTAGAGGCCCGTCCCCTGGCCAATCTCCTGGCACAGTTAGAGCAGCTTGATCCCCAGGGAGCAACGACCATTGAGCGTAGCAATCCCCGGCGCGTGATTCGCGCCCTGGAAGTATGCATCACAACCGGCAAACCATTCTCACAGCAACGCGGTATAGCACAACCCATCTATGAAACATTGCTGATCGGCATCAACTGGCCACGCCCAGTACTCTATGAACGCATTGATAGCCGCGTGGACGAACGCATGCAGCAGGGAATGGTACAGGAAGTATGCGGGCTGTTAAAGCAAGGTATCAGCCACGAACGGCTAGAGGCACTTGGGCTGGAATACCGCTTTATCAGCCGCTGGCTGCGCGGCGATTTCGGCAGCGAAGACGAAATGGTACAACGCCTGAAATATGCTATCCACGATTTTACACGCCGGCAGCTCACCTGGTTCCGCAGAGATCAGCGCATCCATTGGATCACGGGCGGTGAGAAGATGCTAGAAGAGGCAGCACAACTGGCCAAGAACTTTCTCAAGCCAGTAACGCATGTATGACATAGCTTTCTCACCTGCCCACGACGATACGAGCAAAAGCGACCGCTAATTCGCATCCAGGTGAACCGGAATAGCGGGCATGCGAACTGTCGCGGCGTTCATCTCCTCTTCCTCGCCATCATCCTTCTCAAGAAGATCCTCCTCAAAAGCTCCAGTCACTGCCTCGCGAGGCGTATCTTTCACCAGCTCGCCGCTCTTCTTTAACACGACTGGGGCCATCTCTGGCACGGCCGGCAGATTGCTCTCAACAATCACTCCATTATCCATATACACATGGTATGGGAAAAGCGCTGGATCAAAAGCACTGTTATGCGAGATGAGCAAGACCTGCTCAAAATGACGGCCCAGGATATCGCCTGTTACAACATCAACCAGTGCCTTAGCTCGTCCACGATCGAACGAGCTCAAAGGCTCATCTAGAATGACGAAGCCGGGCACACTGCTCGTCTCTCGCGGCAGCGAAGCAACTGTGAAGGCCAGGCGCAATGCCAACGATAACTGATCTGAAGCGCCACCGGATAGCTCTGATTTAGGAACATATTCTCCGGCCGCCGACTCCCACACCTGCAGCTGGCACGCTCCATCAGGGTCCTCCTCCGTTTCCATGACAAGGTGAACATCATGATAGCGGCCACCTGTGAGGGACGGCAAGATCTGGTGCATATACTGCTCGGCACGCGGCATCACTTTCTCTACCAGCCGCTGATTCACAGCTTCGACAAGGCGCAGACCGTATTTCTTCGTCTGATAGGAACGCTCCTGCTGCTCCATCTGACGCTGCGCTTCCTCAAGATCTAAGAACTCATCTTCCTCCATGCCCAGCTGCTTGCTCAGATCCAGTTCCCGCTGCTCCAGCTCGCTCAATTCTTTTTCAAGTTGAGCCTGCTCTTCGCTAAGCCGCGAGCGATCCTGGACACTGTATTTGTCAAGCAGTGGCCAGACGGCAACCAGTTCCTGCAGGGTGTAGTCTTTGATCGCCGGGCGGCTGTTCCGCGCAAGCAGAGCCGCAATATGTTCGTGCGCCGTTTCGATTTCTTGCTTGCACAATGCCACTTTTGCCTTGAGCGCTCCATCCTGATCCTGGAGATTTTTCTTCTCTTGCTGGAGAGTAGCTTCGTTAATCTCCTGCAGCTCACGCTCACAGCGAGCCCGCAGGGCCTGCAAGGCATCGGCGAAAGGGTTGAGCGGAACAATCCAGTTGCCCAGGGTATTGCTGAACTTCGAGAGTTGCTTGTACAGCTCTGAGAGCGATTCCTGGCGCTCTTTTAGCCTCGTGGTATAATCGCTGAGTTTCTCCTGGAGCACCATTTTATTACCCAGCGTGATATGCAGATTCTCCAACTGCTTGCGACTCTGAATTTCGGCGTTGGTAATAGCCGTATGACTAAAATCGGCTCCCAGCGCCTTGACACGCTGGCGCAGCGAATCGCGCAGAGACTGCAGCGCCTCCCGCAGCGCGGCCTGCTGCTCCCGAGCACGCTCAATCTGTTGCAGAGGATTGTCCGCCTGATAGCTGGCATTACGCTCTTCGAGAACGTGCTTACGCACCAGCAATATGTCGAGGGCCTCCTGATGCACCTTCACCTGCGAAGCCAGGTCTCCCGCCAGATCATGCTTCACATCAATGGTGGCAATTTCGTGCTCGATAGAACTGATAGTGTTATCAACCAGAGTCTCTAGCTCGGGTATGCCCTCCTCATCTTCGAAGGGTGGCATCTGACCGGATGAGAATGTGTCAAAGGTGACAACCTGCAAACGCGCATTGACGCTAGCTAGAGGCAACCCTTCCTGACCGGCCAGTAAGGTAATCTCCTGCTGCAACCGCTCGATAACCGCCTGATCCTGGCGCAAGTGCTCCTCAATATTATCCCAATCTTCCCGCTTGCGTAATTCATCCAGCTGTGCATGC
The DNA here is from genome assembly GCA_017354095.1 of Ktedonobacteraceae bacterium. GTDB lineage: Bacteria > Chloroflexota > Ktedonobacteria > Ktedonobacterales > Ktedonobacteraceae > Bu33. The sequence goes on along the minus strand of JAFMRP010000339.1, from coordinate 3,100 downwards.
TCATGCCGCAAATCAGCTGCTCCATCTAAAGCGGCTTTCACTCGCTGCTGTTCCGCGTTGACCTCATCACGCCTCTGCTTCAACTGCTGCTGCAACGCCGCCGGATTCTCGACGACGTTCGGTATCTGTTCGAGCAGCCGCTGCCCCTCTTCCAACGAGCGAGGCACGCTGCCACCAAGCGATCGGATCTCTTGCTCAACCCGGCTTAACTCTTCCCTACTACCCCCTCGCCGCAACGCCGCTTCACGAGCAGCAGTCATCATACCCACCCGGTTAAGGGCCTCTTGCATCTGGCTATCAACCATCTTTTGCCCTTCACGCAAACGCTTATGGCTATAGATATTAAGAGCTGTACCAGCTGCACAGGCAATAGAGAGTATGAACAGACCAGACCCTATAGCGGTATTCTGAGAGAAAAGGACGATGAGCGCAACAATGAGACAGAGGAATGTAAGAGCGCCTAAACCAAGAGCAAAAAGTTGTAATCTCTGAGCTTTACCATGGGTATCGCTGTTAGACTGCGCCAACCGGGTCTGGTGTTGGCGCGCCATGGCCAGTTGCTGCTCCGCCTGCTGCAGACCCTGCGAGAGATCTTTCAAACGCTGCCACTCTATTAGCGCCTGGCGCAGACTGAACTGGCGCCAGCGCAGCTCAACGGCGTTGGCCCGAGACTTCACCTGCTGCGCCTCAGCCTGAAACTGCGCGATCTCTTCTTCATGATCGCGCAATTCTCGCTGGAGCTGGTTCAAACGCACACGATTCTCTTCGATCTTGCCTCTGCTAGCCACACGACGCATATACTGTTCTTCAGCCTGGCGCAGCTCTCGCAAGCTTTCGGCGAGATTGCGCAAGCTGGCAAGACGCGCCTCCAGCTGTGGGAGCCCGGTTTGACGGCGTTCTTCCAGATCGCTCAGGGCCTGCTGCGCCTCCTCCACTAGCGCGCGCGCATGCTCTACCTGTGCATCCAGAACAGTCATATCATTCTGTGCCGCGTCATACTGCTTGAGATCCTCCTCGAGTTCCTTGACTGCATCTACGGCCGACAACAGGTCGTTTGACATGCGCTGCAATGTGCCAAAAGATTTACTCAGTTCGGCCAACTCGCTCACGCGCTTCTCTAACACAGGCAACTCGTCACCCTCACGACGCTCCAGATCAGCTATCTGCTTCTCCAACTCAGGTCGCTCACGCCGCGCCTCGGCAATTTCATCATACGCGATAATCAGTTCGGCCAGCGTCTCATCAGCTTTTCTCAATTGCTGCACACGCGCTTGCTTATTCTTCACGTCGAGAAGCCTGGCTTTAACATTCTCTAGCTCCTGCTCCTGCTCGACGATCTCAGCTTCCTGCTGCGCGCTCTCCTCCAGCCGCTCCCGCACAGTTACCGCATCCAACGAAACTTCAATCTCCTCAAGCTGCTTGCTCAGCTGGGGAATGCGAGCCTGAATCTCCGCTAGGCGCAGCCGCTCAGTAGCAGCCGCCAGCTGCTGCTCGTCTTCCTCTGTGATGGTATATTGCTTGGATAAACGCAGGAGATCCTCAAGACCCAGCAGCTTACGCGCAGCTCCCTCACGCTCAGATCTGGAAATATGCTCCAAACGAGCCAGCCCTTTCTGCTCGATCAGGCAGGTATTGCGCAACATCTCGCCGTCCATCCATCCCATCTCACGAATGATCGCGGCGTTCACTTCCTGCAGATCCGTAAATATCTCCTCCTCTAACTCCCCCGGCCTCTGAATAGATAGGCTGGCCGTCTGCCCCTGGCCACGCTCAAGTGTGCGAGTAATCGTGATCGCGGTGGCACCAACGGAGAGGCTTAAGGCAATAGTAGAACTGCTCGAACCGTAGGAGATGAGATCATCCAGCGAACGCCGGCCACGCGATTGCAACGCTTCCCCATAGAGCACAAAATAAATACTTTCGAGAAGCGCGGATTTACCAGATTCGTTGGGGCCCTGAATCAGGATACTACCGCGCTGCGGAAAATGCAGGTTTAACTCGCGCAGCAGCCTAAACCGCTCAACTGTTAAATGCTTCAGGATAATCATGGATACACTCCGTTCGCCAATGCCGGATTGAACTGGACCGACGTCTCAGTTACTCTATCTTTTTATCTCATCCATTGCCAGCAACAACGCTTCTCTGGTGACTTGCAACGCCTTTTTCTCATGCTCATCGGTGCTGGCAGCTATCCACTCGTCCGCCAGGGCCATCAGCTCTTCTCGAGGGGAGAGACGCCCTCCCCCCTCCGAGGAAAAGGTATCCTGTTCAGGCAATAATGAAAGAGCACTATCATCAATAGCTAGAGCAAAACAGTGTTCTTCACCATAATGCCGTATACGGGTCAGATCAAGCTCGTGATACTGCCTGCGCGTTAACTCTCCCTCCAGCCGCAACTGGATCATCACATCATCAGCACAAAGAGGACGTAACCGCTCAAGAATAACATCGGTTGGCTCTACCTCAGCCTCGCCCTCCGGCCAGAGATCACCAGTATTGATGACAAGGCATCGCAGACCCAGAGTATCAACACTGATATGATTACACCAGCGCAGACCATCAGCAGCCAGACCCAGAAAAACGAAGCCCGGAGCCTCATCAGGTGAGGTAAAATCAATATGCTGCGTCGCGCCAGTAACGATGACATCCGTCTGACCAATACGCGTACGGCTATGGCTATGGTGATAACCAGCCAGAATATGACGGAACGTGGTCTGCTGCTCAATACTGGCCCGACTCACCTGGGCCCGTGTATCCAGAAGGGAAGAACCCACTGACAAGCCCTCTATAGGTGCATGTAACAGTAGCAGGCGGATGGTAGCACGCTCGATCTCGCTCTGTACACGCAGATCGGCCAGAGGGTCTCCCTCCTGTCCCGCTAGCACTCCAAGACCGCATAGCCCGACTAGCACGCCATCAATATCAACAATCACTGGCTCTAACTCGCGCTCCTCTCCCGGCTGGCGCGGAGGGAAATAATGCAATGCGCCCAGACTGGCATAGCTCATCTGCGGCGCAGGAACCTCCTCATGCAGCACTGTCTGGCGCTCAACAGGCGTATCATGCACTCCACCCAGAGCGAAGGTATGCACTCCAGCCT
>JAFMRP010001395.1 GCA_017354095.1 Ktedonobacteraceae bacterium | reverse complement strand
AATCCAACCGCACATGCAGCTTGAGAGAAGCTTCGCACCGTTCCTGGTCCTGCGAGCTTCCTCCTCCACATCCGGGCCAACTCTCTTTGAGCGCCGCAGGCAGCACGATCGTCGAGCCATCTTCGATGATGACCTGTTGAAACCGCTTGAAGAGCGCAATGGGAACGGCCTGCACGCTCACGACTTGCTGCACCAATTCGTCGAGCACTGCCTGCAGAAAACGAGATGCCTCTTGCGTGCATCGTTGGTGCAGTCCCGAACTGCTGATCTGTACCCCACGGATCTGCCCCGCTTGGGTCAACTGATCCAGGCTGGCCTGGGGATCGTGCAGGTGTCCAAACGCCAGCATCTGCACAAAATCGGCTCCCGTCAGCTTGCGCTCTCGTTTCACAAAACCGGTGCTTCGGGCCAATTCGTTCGCGCGCTCGTTCAAGACGTGATTCAACATCGTTTCCAGCTGTGTTACACTCGTCCTCATGGGGCTCCTTGGGTGATGAAAATGGTCTACCTTCATCTTCTCTCAGGGAGCTTTCTGCTGTCATTTTTCTAAACTTAATGCCTATGGGGGAAAAATGTTGGGACCCCTACTTAACTGGGATCGCCACAGAGTGAAGCCCGTATCGGTGTGTGTACACCACTGCCCTCAAGAACACGCTTAATCGATGGATCAGGTTAGCCCTAACGAGCCAGAGAGCTCAAGGAAAGAGACAGGAGGGACTATGAGCGATTCTCCCATTTGTTCTCGTTTTGTTGCTCTTGATGTTCACAAACAGTATGTTGTCGTGGGGGCTATCGATGCTCAACAGCGTGTCGTGCTCTCCCCGAAACGGATGTCGTTTGAGCAGTTCGAGGAGTGGTCTCCTACCCATCTTCACCCTACAGATGCAGTGGTCCTAGAAGCAACCACCAATGCCTGGTATCTTCACGACCAATTGCAGTCTCTAGTAGGCTCTATCACGATCGCCCATCCCCTTCTCGTCAAACTCATTAGCGCCGCCCGAGTCAAAACCGATGCCCGTGATACGCTCAATCTTGCCCGCCTGCTCGCCGCTGGACTCATTCCAGCCGTATGGGTTCCGCCAGAAGAGGTCCGAGCATTACGCGCTTTGATCGCTCATCGTCGTCGTCTCATCGCGCAACGAACTCAGGCTCGCAATCGTCTGCAGAGCGTCCTGCATCGACACAACATCGCGCCGCCGGAAGGAGGGCTCTTTGTGGCAAAACAGCAGGGATGGTGGAATGTGTTGCCGCTAAGCCCTTCCGAGAAATTGCGTGTCCGGCAGGACTTGACCATCCTTACCAACCTGATCCCTTTGATCGAAGAAGTGGAGGCGGAGCTCTGTCGTCTGAGCGCGACGGAGCGATGGGCCGACCAGGTCCCTTACCTGGTTCAGTTGCCGGGGATTGGCATCTTGATCGCCATGGTCCTGCTCTCAGCTATTGGTGACGTCACGAGGTTTCCTTCGGCTAAGCACCTGGTGGGGTACGCAGGGCTTGGAGCGAGTGTCCACGCCAGTGGGCAAACCTATCGCACGTGAGCGATTACCAAGCAGGGGAGACGGGAACTGCGGATGGCTATGGTCGAGGTAGCATGGACAGCCGTCGAACATCATCCCCATTGGAAGGCACAATTCGAGCGTCTCTCAGCACGACTGGGAAAGAACAAAGCGATGGTGGCGATTGCTCGCAAACTCCTGGTCGTGGTCTGGCATGTCCTCACCAATCATGAGGCAAACCGCCATGCAGATCCAGAGAAGGTGGCGTTGCAGTTCGTGGTGTGGTCACGCAAAGTCAGGGCCGAGAATCGAGCCGGGTTGAAGACACGGGAATTCGTGAGGCGTGAGCTCATGCGCCTGAACATGGGGGGAGAACGAGAAACCATTGGTTGGAAAAGCACAAAGCCGATCCGATTACCCTCACAAGAGGAGGCAAAGGTATTTCTACACAGGAGCAACAGGTGGTTGACACGTAAATAGTGTGCTTGCTCTTTCGCTTCGAAAACGGATAATCTC
>JAFMRP010001394.1 GCA_017354095.1 Ktedonobacteraceae bacterium | reverse complement strand
GCTTTGGTTGGAAAGAGTACTACTAGCGGGAGTTCGCTTGATCAGTTTCGAGCAGTGGTCTGGGATCTTCCGAGCCGACAGCGGATCTGGAACTCGCCCTCCCTTGGACACCTGGGCAACACCTTTTATCCCTGTGCCCTTGCCCCAAGCGGAGCCTCTTTTGCACTCTGCCAGGACATCAACAACCCTGTTAATTATGAGAGCAGCAAGAATACCGCTGTGCAGATCTGGGATATCCAGCACAACCGCCTGCTCACTACCTGGAATGTTCAGGGTACTGCTCCTGTGCAGGAACAGACAGAGAATTTTGCGGTAACCACAATGGTCTGGTCGCCGGATAACACGCGCCTCGCTTTGATTTGCGCTGGAGGATCTGTTCAGGTCTGGGATGTGGCGCAGGGTTCCCACTTGTGGACGTATCACATTGCGAACGGGCGGGGAGCCGCTCTGCAATGGTCTCCCGATGGAAGTACTCTTGCAGTGTCCTTATCTCAGGAGACCACTCCACCGATAGAGATGCTGGATGCCCACACAGGCAAGCTCCTTTTCCAAACCTCTGTACTAAATTTCTCCCTTTATGGTGTCAATGAGAAGATAGTTGCAGAGAGTTCGTCTCTGCTCTGGTCTAGAGATGGCACACGCCTAGCTCTGCTGGTCTACGAGCGCGGGAGATATGATGTGCAGGTCTGTGATGCTCACACGGGTCAGCGTCTCTTCATCTGCCAACACGTTGAGGGAAGGATGACTGGCTGCTCCTGGTCCCCGGATGGACGCTATCTGGCAGCAGGGATTATTGCTGGTGGCTCTTCTCAAGACGAAACCCTGGGAGAAGGCTCGACCATCCAATTTTGGGACGCTCAAAGCGGAAAAGCGCTTTTCGCTTACCAGTCGCCGAGAGCTCCAAGCCAATTGATCTGGTCTGCCGATAGCCACTTCCTTGCGACTTACAACCCCCAAGACTTTGGGCGTGCGGGCATCCACACCGAATTCCGCAATTTTGCGCTTCAGGTGTTTCAGGTCGGGAACCTGGGATGAGCGCAGAGATTTTGCTGACATTTCAGGAGGTGTCGCGAGAAACCAACGATTTTAACACCGTCCGCTTCCTAATGATGAGCACTGATTAATTGACTGAACGCATTGTGAAAAGCTGTACATTGATATATAGTACAGCAGGATAATATAGGGCATTTTGCAATGTGGCCTGATAAAAATCTAAAAAGCTGAGTGTTTGCTATTTTCTGGCAGAAGGCGAGGGAATCCGCATGGACAACAGGGAACGTTTTTGGGATAAGTTTACTGCGCGAGCCAGGAAGGTATTGGAGCTGGCACAAGAAGAAGCCCGATATTTCCAGCACAACACCATCGGCAGCGAGCACCTGCTGCTGGGCCTGATTCGCGAAGGCGAGAGCGCGGCTGCGAGAGTACTGGCATCGCTGGATGTGACACTGGAAAAGGTACGCCAGGCGGTTGAAGAAGCGAAAGGGCGCGGCAACGACATCGTGCAGGGTGAAATAGGATTGACGGCACACGCCGATATGGTAATTGAGATGGCCGTGAAAATGGCCGATCGCAGGCAAGGGCGAGGGATGCAGGCAGCGCCGGTAGTGCTCGTGCAGAGCGCATTATGTCGAGCGTATCTCTTGTTTGCCGCCGATGAAGCCGAGCGCAGAGATGGGCAGGGGGCGCCCATTAAGAGCGAGCATCTGCTGCTTGGTTTGCTGCGTGAGGAAAAAGGCATCATTGCCGATCTGCTGGGCGATCTTGGGACGAGCGTGGAGACGGTACGCAAAAAGGTACTTGAGGCAATGAGTATAACCTGATTAGAGGGTCAATTGTGCATCGCGGGCGGGGCCGGAGCTCTGGCGGACGGTCAGGGGAGGTTTGAGGAGAACCTGGGTAGACACCGTCTCGCCTTCCAGCTGGCGAATGAGCATATCCGCGCCCATATAGCCCATCTTGTTAAAGGGGAAGTCGATGGTGGTCAGTGTTGGCACGGTCATTTCGGCGACGCG
>JAFMRP010001393.1 GCA_017354095.1 Ktedonobacteraceae bacterium | reverse complement strand
CCCCCCCCCATCTTTCCCCTGCCGCCGCAGGCGATTCCTTGCCGCCAGATGGCGCGAAGCGCAGGTGCGCGAGCACCGTTTCTGGCGGAATACCAAGGGTCTTCCTTCCAGACCGCCTGACCGCGTAGTGGTAGCCGCGCCAGCGGCGTTGGCGGCCTGGATAAGAGGCCGGCGCATCCGTCAAACGCAGTTTGACAGAGTAGTATTGTCGAAGTGAGTGAGAAGTGAGAGAATGGAGTGTAGCTGGCCAGCTGTATGTGAATCGAGAAATGGGGATACCAAAACACTGCTCACGTGCGCTCCATCTGCTGGAGGCACTCAGTGTCAGTTTATCTGAGCGGATGAAATCAGCCCTCGCGCTAGCTCAGCTACACTAGCCGGGGGTGCCGATGGTGGTACCCATTGGGGCACCTCCTGTCATGAAGAAGTATTGTTGCGCTTCACACTACCATGCTCATATCGTCTTGTCAAGCCGGAATCTCTTTCTCGGTTGCCATCCCCTACTTGTCCGCTTTCGACGTTGCCTGCACGACCATGTTGATGAACTGGCGTGCAGGTACGCTGAGCGAGCCGATGCGGCGATAGATGAGCGCGAAGCTGAATGTTTCGCTGACGTCGGCAACCGGCAAAAGACATAGCTGATCGTTGCCCGACGACTGCCTGAGCAGCGCGGGCGCGATCAGCGTGACGCCACAACCCTGCTTGACGAGCTCAATCAGCCCGGCACTGGAGCCAATCTCGATGGCCGTTTGGAGGACAAGGTTGTGTTGGAGGAATAGCCGCTCTACAACCCTGCGCAAGCGGGCCTCTTTGTTCATCATCATCAGCGGCTCGCGGGATATTCGCTCCAGCGTGCGTTCCTGCGCCTCCAGTCGTGTCAGGGGATGCTCTAACGCGGCCAGCAGTTGCAACGGCTGGCGAAATAACTCTTTGATGATGACGATCTGCGAGCGAACACTTGGATCATAGATGAAGCCCATCTCCACTTCTCCACGCTCGACCATGGCGATCACTGTATCGCTGTTCTGCACGTTGACGATTAACTGGATGTCCGGGTACTGGCTGCGGAACGAAGCCAGCAGCGGCGGCAGGAAAGCGACCGCGAGCGAGTGGTTGCAGCCAATAAGAATCGTGCCACTCTGCCCCTCCTGCCAGCGGGCCAACTCCAGCTCACCCTGTTGCAGGACATCTAGCGCGTTACGTGCATAGGCCGCGAAGGTCTCTCCAACTGGTGTGAGCTCCACATGCTGTTTAATACGCTTGAAAAGCTGCATCCCCAGCTCTTTTTCCAGCGCGGCGATCTGGCGGCTGAGCGCGGGCTGTGTTACCAGGCTGAGGTCAGCCGCCTGGCGAAAGTTTTGAGTGTGGGCGGCGGCCAGAAAATAACTGAGCTGGCGAATCTCCATCGATCTCCCTTTCCAGGGTGATGTCTTTCAGTTATCACCTTTGAGAGAAAAAAGCATTAGACATATCACTACTTCCCCCATTATACTGCCTTCTAAAGGGTTTTTATAGAAGGAGATTATTTGTGGAACAAGCGACACGGCCACGAACGTTGTTCGAGAAGATCTGGCAGTCTCACACGGTAAGGGAGGAGGCCAGCCAGGGAACACTGCTCTATATTGATCGCCATCTGGTACATGAGGTGACATCACCACAGCCTTTCGCGTCGCTGATCAGCGTTGGTCGCCGGGTGCGCCGACCTGATGCGACCTTTGCTATGACCGATCACTCTATCCCGACGACGCCAGTAGGCACATATGGCAAAAGGAGCCAGGTGCCTATCCCGGATCAAGCTTCGGCTTTGCAGGTGGCGACGTTGGAGAAGAATGCTACCGCTAACGGCATTAACTTTTTCTCCCTCGATGACCCACGCAATGGCATTGTGCATGTCGTCGCGCCTGAGCAGGGCATAACACTGCCCGGCATGATTATCGTCTGTGGCGATAGCCATACCTCGACACACGGTGCCTTTGGCGCGGTAGCCTTTGGTATCGGAACTAGCGAGGTAG